>CAZQYO010000072.1:2017-9646 GCA_964597415.1 uncultured Chitinophaga sp. | reverse complement strand
GTTTGTAGCAATAAAAATATACCGTGTATTTCGCTCCGTTAGGAGCCGTCTATTTGTAAAAAAATATAATGCACACCGCGCACCGTAGGTGACGCCTTGTATTTGCATCCACAAAACACCTTCATTACTTTCAGCGCATAAATTATTCCTTATGCCAAACACCTATACACAACTCTACATTCAAATTGTATTTGCCGTGGAAGGCAGACAAAACCTTATTCCCAAACAACACAAAGAAGAGCTGCACAAATACATTACCGGCATCGTACAAAAACGAAATCACAAAATGATTGCGATAAACTCAATGCCCAACCATGCACATATCTTTGTCGGATTAAAACCCACACAATCTATTTCCGATTTAGTGCGTGACATCAAAACCAATTCATCTTCATTCATTACAGAGAAAAAATTTGTTCGTGGTAAATTTAGTTGGCAGGAAGGTTTTGGAGCATTCTCTTATTCCCATTCACAAGTTGATGCCGTTGTAAAATATATTTTAGAACAGGAGACGCATCACAAAAAGGATACCTTTCGAGAAGAATACATCCGCTTTCTTAAAAAATTCAACGTTGAATACGATGAAAAATATTTGTTTGATTGGATTGAATGATTTTTGAAAACAAAAGGCGGCACCTACGGTGCGCCTCGGTTCCACCATTATACTTCTACAAACAGCATGCTCCTTTGGAGCAAAAACCAATTTGTATTCACCCCAACGGGGTCGTCTGTTTGTAGCAATAAAAATATACCGTGTATTTCGCTCCGTTAGGAGCCGTCTATTTTTCTTTGTTAATGAAAACACTGAAGACGAAAAGGAATTCCCACAAGCTTCCCGACATTGCGCCAGCAGATATTTTTCCAATAAATGCTATACGGATAAACGTAGTAGTAACTAGAAGGTTTTCTGTAAGGATATTCGTCTGTCTTTTGCTGCATATCATATTTGCCTCGAAACTACCTTTCCTAAATCATAGTAACTGTCTTTACTTTAAACTCATTATCTACATAAAACTCACTGTCAAAGTTTTCCTTCGTAGATAGCGTTAAGAAGTTTCGGAAAGTCAGGAAAACATCTTTCCCGGTTAATTGAGCAACCATAATTTTTGTGGTCTTCTTTTCATTAATGCTTGATGCTACGGTTCTCTTTGAAAAATTTTCTTTTTTATACTCAACAAATTCAAAATCGCTCAAATGCATAGTTGGTTTGAAAAAATTTGACTTAGGAGGAATAAAAGTAATTCTCTCCGGTTTCAACTTTGTAGAATTACTATAAGATTCCCCTATCGTAGTGCCAAGACCTATATTAAATATCTCACCATAGGTTATAACGCCACCATGATTTGGCAAAGTAATTATGGGTTTTAAAAAATCTTCTAAAAAAGTAAGAGAGTTTGATTCAGAGTTTGTTTTTGTGTATGCCTCATCACTCAATAATTCAATTTAGTGGAATTGCTAATGAAGGTACTTTTTTTTCCAGTCAACATAGATTGGAATATTTAGTTTGTTGTAAATAGTAAAACTCATTATCCCTTTCTGCCCAAAAGTAATAGCTCACTAACATTGTATCATTTTCAAAATAACACACATTTGCTTTTGACTTTGTATTGACTCAATCAACATCAATTACTTGTAACCAGTTTCCGCATGAAGAAATACAGAAAACTGAAAGAACACATGCAATCCAAAAAAATTTTTCATTTGAAGAGAGGGAGCTTTAACAGCCAAATCTAAACTTTCTATTCTATTTAAGACAAAACCTTAATTTCATCCTTGCCAAACATCACTATCTCTTTCGTTTATACATATCAAAAAATCAAAAAACCGTTCCGCATCACTGAGGGGTGGTTTTGCTTAAAACAGATTCCAATACTTATTACGGCACCACCACCGTAGCCGCTTGCGATGGACGGTCTATACCTGTGGTATTGTAGCCCACCACCACTTAATCGCTGAGGCAATTCGTTTATCTGTGATATTCCCACCATCTACCCGCAACGCTACCTTCCAACTGTGTTTGCCGGTGCACTAGTGTAAACATGGAGGAGTGATTTCCAACCTTTCAAAATTGATTTTGGAAGATTCAGGAATGATTTTATAAACGACATTTTACTCCAAGACCTTCAACTCTCAATCTTTTAGCTCTAACACTTCAAAGAGGGTTACTTTTTGTCCCACACATACACATTGCGCTGGGCGATAGGGTACACGACCAAGTTGGTGATGTTTACATGAGCGGGAGAGGTGGCTACGTAATAAACGATATCGGCAATGTCTTCGGCTTGTAGTGGCTGGTAGCCTTCATATACTTTTGATGCTTTCTGTTCATCACCATGAAAGCGCACCATCGAAAACTCCGTTTCTGCGGCACCGGGGTCAATGGAGCAGCAGCGAATGTTTGTGCCGACCAAATCGAGATTTATGGCTTCGTTCAAAGCTTTTACTGCAAACTTAGTGGCATTATACACATTGCCTTCGGGGTACACCTGATGCCCGGCTATGGAGCCGATGTGGATCACATGGCCATCGTTTCGCTCCACCATCATAGGCAGTATGGAGCGGGTGATATACAGCAGCCCTTTGATGTTGGTGTCAATCATTGTTTCCCAATCGCTAATCAAGCCTTCATAAATCTTATCTCTTCCCGAAGCAAGACCGGCATTATTCACTAATATATCCGGCACTATTTCGCGCTCGCTCAAATCGTTGGCCATTTCTACACACTGATTCAACTCGCGTACATCAAAGCAATACGACAACACCTGCACTCCGTATTTCTCTTTCAGCACATGTTCTATGGCTTCTAATTTTTCGGCTCTGCGGGCTACCATTATAATATTGCAGCCGTTGCGGGCAAAGGTATCGGCTATGGCTTTTCCAAATCCGGAACTAGTTCCCGTAATGAGTGCCCATTTTCCTCTTATTGAATTCATAATCTTATTTTCAACACATCAAAATTATACCAATCGGCAAAATACTATATCTTGGATATTCATGAGGAAACTTCTACTTTTTTCATTGGCCATCATTCTTGTTTTCCGTGTAACCGCCTCGGGCGATAATTTTACCGCAGGGGCACGAGCTACTGCCTTGGGAGACGCTTCACTCACTTTTTCAGATGTTTTTTCCACGACTACTAACCAGGCAGGGTTGGCGTATATGGATAAGTACTCTATCGGATTGTACACCGACCGAAAATTTCTAAATGCCGCCATCAATAACTTCAATCTCGGAGTAGCTATTCCCGTCAAGAAGGTGGGAGCCTTTGGTCTCAGTGCTAATTACTACGGCTACAAATATTATAACGAAACGAAGATAGGCATCGCCTATGCCCGCGGCTTCGGAGCTAAAATAGCGATAGGGGTACAGTTCGATTATCTGCGCCTTTCGGTGTTTGAAGCAGGCAGCCGAAATTTTTTCACGGCAGAGGTGGGTTTGCAATACAAGCCCTGGAAGGTGTTGACTATAGGGGCGCATCTCTACAATCCCATTCCGTATAAAGTTGAGAAAGTATATGGGGAACGCTTGCCCACGATCCTGAAATTCGGCTTGGGGTACGAGCCTTCTCCGAAAGTATTATTAGCTGCCGAGTACGAGCAGGACATCCATTACAAGCCACAGTTTAAAGGCGGTATTGAATATCGGCCCATTAAATATTTTACCTTGCGCGGAGGAGTGCAAACTACCCCTTTCAGTGCTTGTTTTGGATTTGGGGTGAACGTTGTAGGGCTAAACCTCGATGTGGCGGGAACTTACCATCCGGTGTTGGGCTTTACCCCTCAGTTGGCACTCATTTATTCATTTACAGGGAAGAAGAAAGCAAAGAAGTGAAACCTCTTCTCCATCTTTTAAGTACCGTTAAAGCGAAAAAATCTCTTTTCGTTTTGTCTGCACTTTTCGTTTTCTCAATGAGTTTTTCGCAGGGGCAGGACAATAATGATGGGAACGACTTGCAGGATATTATTGAGAACAAGGCCCAGCAATCAGAATCAGAAGGTTTTGATTATGATGCGAACATTGATGAATTGGAAAACTATAGAGAACATCCGATAAACCTGAATACTGCCACCGAAAGTGAATTAGGCGATTTGCTTCTCTTATCCCCTTTGCAAATCAGTTCGCTGCTCAACTACATCCATCGTTTTGGCAAACTCCTTTCCATTTTTGAATTACAAGCTGTTCCGGGTTTTGATTTAACCACCATCCGAAAAATCCGCCCCTATGTTCGGGTAGATAAGGAAGTGACAGAGATCAATGTGCCTATTAAAAAGTTATTCAGCAAAGGGCGGTTTACCTTCGTATCCCGTTATCGGCAAGTGATTGAAAAAAGCAATGGCTACACCAAAGAAGACGGCAAAGGGTACCTCGGCTATCCATTTAATTTATTCATCCGCTTTCGCTATAATTTCGGTTCAAAGTTGAGCTACGGCTTCACTGCCGAAAAGGATGCGGGCGAAGAGTTTTTTAAAGGGTCTAACAAAAAAGGGTTTGATTTTTATAGCGGACACTTTTTTCTGCGCGATTTCAAGGCACTCAAAGCACTGGCCTTGGGAGATTACGAAGTGCGGCTCGGACAAGGTTTAATCATGTGGAGCGGTTTTGGCGTATCTAAAAGTACTGCGGTAATGGATGTAAAGAAAGAAGGTGCAAAGTTGCGCCCTTATACCTCGTCCAATGAGTTCAACTTTATGCGCGGAGGGGCTTTCACCGCTGGCAAAAGCGGATTTGAAGTAACTGCTTTTGCCTCCTTTAAACAGGTAGATGCCAACTTGGTGGGCGCGGTCTCTGTAGATACTTTTCTCAATGCGCAGGAAGCCTTTTCTTCATTTAATGAATCAGGTTATCACCGTACCGCCAATGAAATTGCCGATAGGAATGCGGTGAATCAACTTCTCACCGGAGGAAATTTCTCTTACAATAAACGCAATTGGCACATCGGAGCCAATGCCGTTTATACAAAGTTTTTTAAGGAATATCACCGCAACTTGTCTCCTTATAATCAGTATGACATCAATAAAAGTTGGCTGCTCGATGCCAGCGTGGACTATCATTTACTGATACGCAATTTTCATTTTTTTGGGGAAGAAGCGATAAGCGATAATCGCGGCTATGGCTTTGTGAACGGAGCGCTTGTTAGCGTAGATCCTAAAGTAGATATTTCAGTAGTGCATCGCTATTACTCGCGCAACTTTCAAACTCTCTATGCCAATGCTTTTGCCGAAGCCTCGAAACCACAGAACGAAAATGGTATTTACCTCGGCCTTACGGTTCGTCCCTATTCTTCTATTCGCATAGACGGCTACTTTGATCTATACAAAAGCAATTGGCTGAATTATCTTGCCGATGCTCCTTCATGGGGCAGTGATAATTATTTACAACTCACCTTCACTCCCAATAAGACTTTTGAAATGTATCTGCGGTATCGCTTTGAGTTGAAAAAGAAAAACCTTACAGACAACGAAAGTCCAATGGATTATTTGGTAGATGATAAGCACCAAAGCATTCGGTATAACATCAAATACAAAATCTCTCCTTCGGTCAGTTTGGGCAATCGGATAGAGTGGTCTTATTATCGAAATGGCTCTCGCAAACCGGAAAATGGATTTCTCATTTATCAGGATATTCATTTTAAAATGCTCAGCTTCCCACTCTCCTTTAATGCGCGTTTAGCTATCTTTAAAACAGACTCCTACAATGCTCGTATCTATGCCTACGAAAACGATGTGCTGTATTCTTTCAGTATTCCCGCCTATTACAATAATGGAATCAGATGGTATATAACGCTGCGCTATTCCATCACTCGAAACATAGATGTATGGGTTCGCGCATCGCAAACCTCTTATTTTGATGTAAAAACAATAGGCAGCGGCTTGGATGCGATCAATAAGAATCACAAAACAGAAATCAAAGCACAGTTGCGATTAAAATTCTGAATTGTGTAAAAACGCCCTCCGCACATCTCTATACAAAACAATATTGCTATGGAAGGAATTAAAATTTTCATCGTTGCCTTGGTCTTTGTATTTATTCACTCCTGCGCCAGCAACGAAATCGGACATTCAAAAGATGTAAATCAAGATGAAATAAATCAAGGATACTTTATAGAGTATGATGAAGCAACAGATAAAACAGAGATAACCGCTTTTTTCAGGTTTGCAGGAGCTAACGGCACCACACTGATTTTAGATCCACCTAGCACCTTTCGAATGAATGGACAAGCGCTTGATTTGAAAGAAACCAAAGAGTCTGGGGCGTATTACTATAAGCGACTAAATGGCAAACTCCCCGATGGGGAATATAACTTTGACTTTACGGATCTCCATCAAAAATCGTTTAAGAACAAAAGCCATTGGAAAAATATGGGTGTGGCATCTGTTACCGATACTTTTAGTCACAGGGAGGGTCTGTTAATTAATTTTAATGACGATCCCGAAGGACAGAAGGAAGAAGTTACCGTAACAATTTCAGATACCGCCAACAGTATAACGGAAACTATCAACCACGTCAACCGAAGGAAAATACGAATAGACGGGAATAAGCTGAAAACACTTCATGGGCAAATAGAGATTAGTATAAGAAGAAGCGGGCAGTTTACTTTAAAGAACCAAACTCATGCAGGAGGCTACTTCAGTACAGATTACCGTCTCAAACCGATCAAATCCTATATCGAGGATTAAGTAAGAGAAGGCAGATAATAGCCTCAATTTCCTAATACGGAATAATACGATGGAGGAATAGTCACAGAAATGTCATTATCTGAATTGGCAGCCCTTTGCACATACTAAGCGTAACCTCGTTTCGTTTATGGACTAAATTAAGAGGAAAGTTAGGTTTTGGTGGAGGGGATTTTTAAATACCCAAAATTTTGTAAAGCCAAAATAAGAGATATTTTTACCGCCTTATTTTCAAAAACCAAATCTCAATTTTAATAACTAAAAAAGCAAACAACATGAGTCAGGCAAAACCAACAACTCAGAAAAAAAGCGGATTCAACTGGACCATATTTGTTATTCCGGTAGCCTTTATCGTTTCTGAATTGATTTTCCATTTAGTTTTCGGTGATCGCAAACACTTTATTGATGATATGAAAAACGAACCCATTCCGGGAGATTATTTCGGAATCATTTACAAAGGAGGATTCATCGTTCCCTTCTTGCTGACCATGTTCATCACCGTCATTACTTATTCGGTGGAGAGATTTATGACAATTAATAAAGCACAAGGAACCGGTTCTATCGAAACGTTTCTGCAAAAGATAAAGAGCTTGTTACACGCCAACGATATTGACGGAGCTATTGCGGAGTGCAATAAACAGAAAGGTTCTATTGCCAACGTAGTAGTAGAAGGGCTTTATAAGTATCAGGATATGGAGAAGAATACGGATCTGACTTTAGAGCAGAAAGTAGAAAATATTCAACAAGAAATAGAAGAAGCAACTACCTTAGAATTACCTACTCTTCAGGAAAATCTACCTATCCTGGCCACGATATCTTCGGTAGCTACACTAGTAGCTTTGTTGGGAACGGTATTAGGTATGATTCGCGCTTTCGCAGCGATGGCTACTGCCGGAACCCCCGACCCTGCTGCATTGGCATCCGGTATTTCTGAAGCGCGTATCAACACCGCTAG
>CAZQYO010000072.1:0-2007 GCA_964597415.1 uncultured Chitinophaga sp. | reverse complement strand
TGGAACTTCTGCGGTTTCTGTCATCATGTATAACATTTTCACTACTAAAATTGATAAACTAACTTATGGCATTGATGAAATAGGCTATTCTATTTCTCAAACTTTTGCTTCTACCAAGAAATAGTTTTTCTTTTACCTAAAACGGTAAGTAATGCCAAAAATAAAGCCACCACGCAAAAATCCTGTAATTGACATGACGGCCATGTGCGATGTGTCGTTCTTGTTGCTTACATTTTTTATCCTCACAGCTAAATTCAAACCTACTTCGGTAGTAGCAGTTGATTTGCCTTCTTCGCGTTCCAGCAAGGCCGTTCAAAACGTTTGTATGATTACCGTCAACAAGGATGGAAGGGCATTCCTTTCCTTGAAGGAAACAACTACCCGCTATGCCATGCTGGAGCAGATGACGGAGAAATACGGAGAAAAATACCCTCAGTTGAAACAATTAACTCCGCAGCAGAAAAATTTCTTTGCATTAGTAGAAACTTGGGGAACCCCTATTCAAGATATTCAGCGCGTGTTGAGTATGGACGGAACGGAGTTTAAGAACTATCAGGATAAGCAAATGCCGGGAATCCCCTATGATTCACTGCACAGTGAGTTGGGCGACTGGGTACAGGCATCCCGTTATGCTACGGAAGGAGACATTAAGATAGGAATTAAAGGAGATAAGGACGTTAGCGTACAGGATATAAAACAAGTAATTAATCGCCTGACTGAAAAAGACATTCACCGGTTTTTACTTATTACCACTCTTACCGGCCCCGACCATTCAGAAGCGGATGAGGCAAAGGCCGGAGCGGAAGGAGAAACCAAGACGCAGTAATTGAAAATCTAAAAACGGACAAAGAACATGGCAGATATAGAATCGTCAGGAGGAGGCGGACATGGAAAACATGAAGGCGGGCCACGCTCCAAAAAGATGTCAACCCGGGTGGATCTTACCCCCATGGTGGATTTAGCGTTCCTGCTGATTACCTTTTTTATGCTTACTACTACCCTGAACAAACCTAAGGCTATGGAATTAAACATGCCTAAAAAGGTTGACAATAAGGACGAACAACAAGATGTAGGGGACTGTCAAGTATTAAATATTCTTTTAGATACCTTAGACCAGGTTTGGTATTATGATGGCTTACAGGTAACCGGATTGCAAAAAACTACGTTTGCCGGAGATGGAGGTATTAGGAAAATCATCATGAAAAAAATAAAGACTGTCCCCAACGAATGTCCACTTACCAAAAAGGGAAATAAGAGGGATGCCATTGTACTGATAAAAATGTTGGAAGGGGCGCGATATAAGAACATGGTAGATATTCTAGATGAAATGGACATTACCGGTTGTAAGATATATGCTATTCAGGATGCTGATCCTCTGGAAAAGGAAGCAATCGCAAATGGAGGAAGTGCTAAACCGATAGAAGAAAAGGTGAGCAAGTAATAAAATAGGGTAAATAGATTTATGGAGATTTTCAGTTTATCGCATCAATTTTAAAATCGGTAATTACTTTAAAAAAGTCACAGTAAGAACAGAACTGAAAATTAGTTAAACGTAAAAGGAACTATCAAATGGCATCAGTAAATAATTATCTCAATTGGTCTATGGACGACATCGTTTTTGATGGACGTAACAAAGACTATGGAGCCTACCAACTCAGAAAGGTAACTCGTAAGCATGTGATGATTGGATTGGTTTGCGCTGTTATTGGTTTTATCATCTTTATTCTCTTATCCCAAATGGATTGGTCTTTTTTGAAAAAGCATAAGGAGGAAGCAGTGGTAGAAACTTCCGTAACGCTTACAGAGCCTCCTCCTATGGATAAAAATACACCACCCCCACCACCGCCACCGCCACCGCCACCGCCACAACGGCCAACCGTTCGTTTTGTGGAAATGGTTGTAAAGAAGCAGGCAGAAGTTCGCGAACAGGAGGAAGAGCCGGTTAAAATTGAAGAGATCAAGGATCAAGATATTTCTACTAAAACGCAGGAGGGCGACCCGAATGCT
>CAZQYO010000071.1:0-11025 GCA_964597415.1 uncultured Chitinophaga sp. | reverse complement strand
ATCTTCTGCCAATGAAGTGTATAGCAAGAAATTGATAGTGGTGAAATAGGTGGAAGTCTATCAAAAATCAAAAAGGAAAGGGAGCTATAAAAGGCTCCCTTTTTTTATTGCCTGACTACCGCTTCCCACTATTCACGCGGCATCCGCTTTTCGCACCGGAGGGGAACGATAAAAGATTGCGGTAAAACCATTCTGACATGTGCGAGAACGGGGAGTGTATAACGATAATAGCCCAGTTTTGGAGAGAGTGTGATGGCTAAACTTGATGGCGGCCGCATTAATGGTCGCACCACTCCCAGTCGGTTAACGGCTAATCGCAAGAGCATCCATCTATCACTCATCCCTCTCGTTTGCCAACCGGCCCATTAACCCAACCTCATCGTTTTAAAGGGGAAATAAACTTTCTTCCCCCAATAATTGTTTTTGCTTTTCCTTAGTTTCGCCCCCTTGCCTTATGCCGAAGAATAAAGTTACTGATGATGTCCTGCCAGAAGAGCAAATAACTGCTTTACCCAGCGATGCGGTGCTGGAGCCGGAGAGTATAGAGGTGTACGGAGCACGGGCGCACAACTTAAAAAGCATGGACGTGAGTATTCCGCGGAACTGCCTGGTAGTGATTACTGGGATTTCGGGTAGCGGCAAATCCTCTCTCGCCTTTGATACGATTTATAACGAAGGTCAGCGCAGATATTTGGATTCTTTCTCGGCCTATGCCCGCCAGTTTATTGGTGGCTATGAGCGACCCGATGTAGATAAAATTACCGGCCTCTCCCCCGTTATTTCCATTGAGCAGAAATCCGTAAATCGCAATCCGCGATCTACCGTGGGAACAGTCACTGAGATTTATGACTTTATGCGGTTGCTTTTTGCCCGTGCCGGAGAGGCGTACTCGTATGTAACGGGAAAAAAGATGGTGAAGTTTACGGAAGATCAGGTGATTGACAACATCCTTCAATTTCATCAAGGCAAGAAAATGATTGTGCTGGCACCCGTAGTTCGCGGACGAAAAGGACATTACCGCGAACTGTTTGAACAAGTGCGCAAGCTGGGCTATTTGAAGATAAGGATAGATGGAGAGATAGTGGAAGTAAAGCCAAAAATGCAAACCGACCGCTATGTGGTACACGATATTGAATTGATTATTGACCGGCTTAAAATTGAGTCGGAGGCTAAAGAACGGATTCGCGCGGCTGTGGGGCAAGCCATGAAAGCCGGAAAAGGGTTGATTCAATTGTTGGATACGGATACGGGAGAAGTATCGAGTTTCAGCAAACACCTCATGTGTATAGAAAGCGGTATCAGCTACGAAACTCCTTCCCCCAACAGCTTTTCTTTCAACTCTCCTTATGGGGCCTGCCCTACCTGCAATGGTTTAGGCATTACCTATGAGGCGAGCCGGAAAATCATGATTCCTGACGAAAAGATTTCTATCAACAAAGGGGGTATTCTTCCGCTGGGCGAAGCGCGGGAAAATTTTCTTTTCCGCGAATTGAATTCCATTGCCAAAAAATTCAACTTCTCATTGAGCGATCCAATTGCTAAAATTCCCGATGAAGCACTTAACTACATTTTGTATGGCGATATTGAAGAAGCGGTTTCGTTTGAGGAAGATGATTTGGTGATTGAAGAGTATGACGATCGCTGGTACACTCTGAGCAAAGGCGGCTTGGTGGGTTTGCTGAAAAGATGTTTTCGCTTTACCACTTCCGAATCTATTCGAAGCTGGGCAGAGGGATACATGGAGCAACACACCTGCCCTACCTGCAACGGCACTCGCTTGAAAAAGGAGAGTCTTTGGTTTAAAATAGACGAAAAGAATATTGGGGAATTAGCAAAGATGGATTTGAATGACTTGCACGACTGGTTCAAAGGTTTGGAGGAGCGGATAAGCGAAAAGCAACGGACTATAGCAAAAGAGTTACTCAAAGAAATTCGTTCGCGCATCACTTTTATCTTGGATGTAGGGCTTGATTATTTAGCCTTAGATCGCCCAGCGAAAAGTTTGAGCGGTGGCGAAAGTCAGCGCATTCGTTTAGCCACCCAAATCGGCTCACAACTTTCGGGCATCACCTACATTCTCGATGAGCCGAGTATTGGTTTGCATCAGCGAGATAACCGCAAACTGATCAATGCACTGAAACAATTAGCCGCCAATCCGAATACGGTTCTGGTAGTAGAGCATGACAAAGAAATGATGCTCGAAAGTGATTACATTATTGATATTGGCCCCGGTGCAGGCGAACATGGCGGTAAAATTGTGGGACAAGGAACGCCTAAAGAATTTTTGAAACAAGGGAGCACTACCGCCAAATATCTTTCTAACCAAATAAGGATTGAAGTGCCTGCTCACCGCAGAGTAGGAAACGGAAATTATCTGGCATTGAAAGGAGCCACAGGGAATAATCTGAAAAATGTAGATGTAGTATTTCCGCTCGGAACGTTTATTTGTGTGAGCGGAGTATCGGGCAGCGGAAAGAGTTCGCTCATCAACGATACATTGTACCCCATTCTTCACAACTATGTGTACCGGGGTCGCTATCGGCCTTTGCCCTACAAAACAATTGAAGGCTTGGAGTATTTAGATAAAGTGATTGATATTGATCAATCGCCCATCGGTCGTACTCCGCGCAGTAATCCGGTAACCTATATCAAAGTATTCGATGAAATACGAAAACTGTACGCGCTGTTGCCCGAAGCAAAAATACGCGGCTACAAACCCGGCCGCTTTTCGTTCAACGTGAAAGGAGGGCGCTGTGAAGATTGTGGCGGGGGCGGAAGAAAGGTAATTGAAATGAATTTTCTGCCGAATGTTGAAGTGCTCTGCGAGAAATGCAATGGCAAGCGATACAACCGCGAAACCCTCGAGATTAGATACAAAGGAAAATCTATCAGCGATGTGTTGAACATGACCGTAGAAGAATCTATCGGATTTTTTGAAAGCATTCCCGCTATTTATCCTAAGCTGAAAACACTGAATGAAGTAGGTCTCGGCTATTTGCGCTTAGGGCAATCTTCTACCACACTTTCCGGTGGCGAAGCGCAACGGGTAAAATTAGCGGCTGAGTTATCGAAAAAAGATACCGGCAAAACATTCTACATCTTGGATGAGCCGACTACGGGGCTTCATTTTGAAGATATTCGCGTGCTATTGGACGTGCTGAACAAATTAGTAGAACGCGGCAATACAGTGCTGGTGATAGAGCACAATCTGGATGTAATAAAAGTAGCCGACCACATTATTGACATTGGCCCCGAAGGCGGTTTCAGAGGAGGTAAAATTATTGCTACCGGCTCACCGGAAGAAGTTGCGACTGTGAAAGAAAGTTTTACTGCTCATTTTCTGCGCGAAGAGCTATCGCTCTAATCTCCTCATTAGTAAGAAAGAATCCTTTTTGGGTTTTTCCCTTCCTCCTTTACCCCACATCTTTGCTGCTTCAAGAATCGAAAAACTTTTCGGAGGTAAAGGTTCTTGAGTGCTGACCAAAGTACACTACCAAAGGCGACCGCATTTGCAATGTGGTCGCTTTTTATTTTTTATCGAGCATCATTTGGAGTAACCGGCCATAGAGCGCATAACTGCCGGCATTATATCGTTTAAGTTTTCTCTTTTCAGACGGCCGCAAGTCACGGCCGGTGGTTTTACTTTCATAAATAGCCCGTGCAATTATATAGAAATAGGGGAAATCACTTTCGCGCACCCCATATCCGTGTGAGCGCAGGTATTTGATGTTTCGTTCGCACATCTGCAATATATCTTCTTCGCGACCCGAGAGATAAAACAAGGCCACCTGCAAATTGCGCAGTTCAACTTCATATTGAAAATACTTGCCCTTGGGATTTCGTTGAAAACCCAATTGCAAAAAGTGGAAAGCTTTATCAAACTCCCCGGCAAATAGATAGTACTTGATACAAGAAAAAACTTCTCGCACGGGCATTGTATCATCAATGCGCTTCTCATAAAAGCCTAAGAAATTTTCCACCATTTTTTTCGCCTCTTTGAGGTGTCCGGTAATGAGACTTACCTGAATGTATTTGGTGATATAATAGCCTCGTTCATGTATCACATCCACCAAGGGGCCGTTGAGTACCTCATGGTATTTCTGAAATGATTCCTCAAAGCGGCTGGAGAAATAGAGCAATTCTGCTCTTTTCATTTCCAAGCGAACAATGTTGGTGGACACTTCTTCGGTGTGGTATTTCTTTAATGCCTCTACTGCCCGCCCGGCCACTTCAGCACCGGTAGCAAATTGTTCTATGGAGATATAGTAATAAGTCAATACCCAGTAGTATTCAAATAAAAGATCGGGGTCGGTAATTTTCTCCGGATCACCGAGTTTGGTTATTTCCGCAAAAATTTTCTTTGACCGGGTGATGATATGTGCTGCCGCAAATAAGTGATCAATGCTATTGAAAATAAGTCGGCACGATACCCACATTCGCCCGGTAGCCAATTCTGATTTGGGCAAAGCTGCTAAATACTTTTTGCCTAACTGCTTCATCACCTCTCCATCCTTATTCATAATGGATAAGTTGAAGTGCATGTGATTGATGCTCTGTT
Source organism: uncultured Chitinophaga sp. (assembly GCA_964597415.1). Classification (GTDB taxonomy): domain Bacteria; phylum Bacteroidota; class Bacteroidia; order Chitinophagales; family LD1; genus Bog-950. The sequence goes on along the minus strand of CAZQYO010000071.1, from coordinate 6,467 downwards.
TATAGAACTGTGCCTTTAGTTTGCGGTCTTTCGATTTCTCTATCAAGCGCTGCTGCCGCGAAAGTTCTTTGTAAAAATGTTTAACGTAAGTCACTCTATAGCTCAAAAACTTTAGCAGTTCAGATCCTTCTTCGGGAATTAAATTACGATAGGATTTAGAAAGCAATTCAGAAGAAATCTTATCGAAATGAGAATCGGAAAGTTGCAGGCTCTTTTGAATTTTGTCGCGATGAAACTCTCCTGCCTCCGCCTGTGCAAGTATGGCTCGAAAAACTTTATCGGTAGTTCCTCGAAACGTTTGCGCTTTCAACTTTTGCAAGTCAGTATCAGGAAGGTTTTTAAGAAATTCAAAAAGTAAATTCATCAGTTCATTTCAATTTCAGATGCAACAGCAATGAAAATTACACAGGCTGTATCTATTTCTGCATATAGTCTTCCACCCGTTTAAAGGCTGCTACATTGTTCGCCCGGCTTAAAGAACGGATAATATCTCTGCGATCGCGTGAGGTAAGATGAAAACTCATGGCGGCCTTTTCTTCCTTTTTATCGGTGGTGTACTCAAACAAAACAAAACTTAATTTGCCGAGTAATTCCTGATCCATCTCATCTACCCGATAGTCTGTCAGAAAATCTTGCATGTTTTCCATATTGTTATACACTGTACCGAGTGGGTCGGTTAATCGCGCCACTAATGTTTTCTGTTTAGGCGCTTCCGGCTCCTCCATTTTCTCGGTGTCACGCATTTGTATAATTACCACCCCTGAAGTATTATCGTTAATCCAACTTTTAAATGCTTTCATAAATCGGATAGTAGTTTCAATACCAAAATTATCCAGCGCACCTCCATCCATCACATAAGTAGGTGGATTACTCGGCAGTACCGGATTAGGAAGAATAAAAGGAAAGGTAGCATTCATTCGGAGAGCTGATGAAACCAATAGGTGACGACCTCCCTGTTTTTCAAAAAATTTGCAGAAATCTACTCCATCAATTTCGAGTTTGTTATTCATTGCATTTTTACCCAGCGGGCGCATGAGAAAAGATACCGGATGCGGACTCATATAAAACCTCCGCGAATCATTCATAATAGCCGTGTGATAAATCATCACAGGAATCTTGGCATCGTATTCAGGTTGGCGATAATCATCGAGTGTTTTTTCAAAGCGCATATCCGTATTTCGGCAAAAGGCGCGCTCAAAGGCATAACCCCGATCTATAAAATATTTATAGTTGCCTAAAGTAAATTTGTGATAAGGCAGCAAAGCATCATTACTCAGAATAGCGAGTGCCACGGGGTTGAGCAAATCCTTTGTTACTTTATCCGCATATATACTATCCCGTAAGTTAATTGCAAATCCATCTTTCTCTTTCAGAAATAATTCGCGAAGGTACGTTACTCCCATCATTCCTCCCGAAGCTCCGCAAACCATAAAAGTTTTATCAAACAAATTGCCTTTCGCCAAGCTATCCAGACGTTGCAATACCACCGTAGTAAACATGGCTGAGCGAAGTCCGCCACCACTTACGTTAATAAAATACATCACCGGCTTTTTTTCGGGATGGCGCGGGTCGGTATTCTTTCGCTTCCAATTTTCGAGAATAGGAATAAAATATTTTTCATCGTTCAGAATGTTCGAATCGGAGGCTAAAGCCCGAAGTGTTTCCAAATTGTATGAGGCTTTTTCGGTGTCGTAGTTCAACCCATACGCTCTGCTTTGCGAACCGAACAAATCGTACTTGGTCAGGTGATTGGCCACTATCACAAAAGTGATGATAGCTATAGACCCCCAGCTACCGGTCCAGTAAAGAAACATGCCGAAAAGGGACATCAGAAGACTGAGAAACAAAAAACCGCTTGCGGCAATCGGAATTTGAAAAAATGGATTTTCCTGAAAAAAGCCAATGCTTATCAAAAGTATGAAGGCAATGACGAAAGCAATAAAGGCATTAAAGTGATGTCGTTTAAAAACTAATTGTTGCAAAGCAGGGCCGTAGTGCTCCACTGTTCGGGTGTGACGAATACTCAGATTATTAGTTACATAAAAATCTACCCGGGTATAGTGGTGCGTCTCTATAATTTCAGTGTAGGGAATTTTACTGAAAAGTTTTTTCCTGCGGACAACATCTTTATCAGACTTGAAAATGCTCTCCGCATTTCGATTGGCCAGATTGAAATAAAAAGCAGTAAGCAGCAATATCAAAATAAAGCCGGCTGCAAATCCCAGCAAGCCCAATAATACGTTGGGCAGCGACTGATATTCATTCACGATTTGATGGTGAATAATGGCTCCCAAATAAGAAAAGATAAATACTGCGGGAAGAATAGAGTTATTGATAAAAAACATTCCCAGAGGATATTGCAGGCTGGCCATAAAAGGGAAGCGATGCGAGTTGAGAATGTACACCACAATGTTCCATGTTACATACAAAGCCCCAAACCCAAGCCCTACGATAGAAAAACTCAGATAACCTACATGGCCGATATACTCGGGGTCCAGAAAGACAGCCGGCATACCTATATGTGCACCAAACTTGCCGATGATAATGACCATGAGGAAAGCCCAGAAAAAAAGCAAAAACTGGTGGCGCTTAAACGACAGCAACAGAAGCTGAAAAGGGAAGGAGTAGTAAATATCTTTAAGCAGAGTAAGCATACCGGAACTACCGGCAATTTACAATAATGGAAACCGCAAACAATGAAAAGCTAATTACAAATGAACGCAGCAAGAAGCGTTGTGTATAAGACTGTACAGGCTATAAACTTTCTACCTTGCTCAGCATCATCGTCCAGCCTAAGTTTAGGCGATAAATAAGTGGAAATTTATTCGACTCCATCACATCAATGGTGTATTTGATGTCACTTCCTCCTTCGAGTTCCCAACCCGGCACAGCCACCAAGTTGCCATTTACATTAAAATTAAATTCGCTGATAGTATTGCTCATGGTGGTAGCGGTGTCGGAAGCTCCGTTTACTTTAATGGCAGCAGCCGCCTCTGCTCCCTCTTGGCTGAATATTTTGCGGCTGAGAAACAGCGATGTTTCTTGGCTGAGATTTGACTCTCCTCCGTTGAAATAATGAAATAGCGCCTCCGCATTTTTTACTGCTTCGGCATTCATGTTTACCGTTCCGGTTTTATTCGCGGGGTCGGTGGTTTTCCAATCAAACGATATGACCTCTCCTAATTTTTTAATCGTGACCAATAACTCATATTGCTTGCCACCCATATCCACCTCATAGGTCAGAATAGTACCGGGCCTTATGGCTTGCTCAAAGGTTTCGAGATCAGAGATATTTTGTGCCGAAAGAAGAATGAAAAAACAAAGCAGGTTCAAAAGGGCAAATATCTTCTTCATAAGTTAGGTTTGTTGAATAAAGATAAGAAGCCCAAACAGAAAGAGCAAAGAGATTATCAGGGCTGTTTATTGGGTTTCCACCGCACCAATATCATACTTGTTTGTATTGGTAGTTTTTGATACCGGGCGAAGGTTATCGAAAATATCGTTGCCTAAACCGGTGGGGCAGTAATCAATAGCCGGAGAGAAATAGCCGCTACTATCAGACAGAGTAAAATTCCCTTCCGAAAAATTTTTGAAAAGCGGATCTTGGTTAAACAGGTTTTGATTATTGGTAGTGGTAAAGAGCGCAAAGGTATCGGCCTTTGTTTTTATGAGTGAGTAAGAAAAGCTGTTGTCAAAATTAGTGAGGTTTAAGTCTTCTACATTGCTGAACACGATTTCATTTTCTAAACTTCCATAAACAATAGTATTCGCAAAAGTCGTTTTCAGAGGCTCTTCATAATTGGTGGTTCCGTCTGACACTAAATTGCTCAACAGCAAAGATTCTTTTTCGTGACTCACATATTTAGAGCCGCTGTTATACAGAGTGCAGTTGGTAAAGCGATATTCCCCTCCTAAGCCCAACTTCACTAAGTGCTCACCTGCTACGTAGAAGAGTGAGTTATCAGCCGTTATTTTTGCGTTGAATCCATAGATGGCATTGTAAAGACTATTTTTTACAATGGTGTGGTGCATGGTCACAACCGGTCGCTGTGACGATCCCAGATAATCAGAAATATCAGCACTTAAACCGGCACCGGCATAAACTCCATACGAAGATTCATTGACTACACAGTGATCGAAATTGCCGTGAGGCACGCAGGTATTGCCTCGTAAAAAAACAATTCCAAACCATTGGCCGGGCTTGTCGGTGTAATACTGCTCTAAGCGGGCACCCCGAAAAACAATAGAATCGCTCCACGAGTTAGCAATGGCATTCAGAGTTCCTTCTACAAACAAACCCGAATTGCCTACAAAGAATAGTTTACATCCGGGGTTAATGTTGAGCGTTCCGCCACACTTTACATAAACGCCCGGATTGGTATCTCTGCTCAGAATAACGTGCGGCAAATCATTCGTCCATGTTTCTGTTTGCCCATTCGCAATTTCATCGCCATAATGGAAATGTGCATTCTGCCCAAAGGCCTGCAAATGCACGGTGCTCGTTTTGTCTCCAACAGTAAAAAGTACATCATCCATAATCACATAAGGAGTGGCTTGGTCGTTGGGATTCACCGTTACCTCTACCAATACATAAATGGAATCTTTGGCAGGAATCTCCACATCGGTAAAATGGTCACCCGATACTCCATCTACCGTAATTCTAAATTGTTGTCCGACCAAACGCATCAGCCGGATATCATTCACATTTAGTGCTTTTTTGCTATCGTTAAACACTTTGAAATAACGAGTGGTGGAACCGAAGGTGGCGAAAACGGTATCAAAGGTCAACGTGTCTGTACTAAAAGTGACAGCACCATTTCCAAACTGCTCTTTGCGGCAACCTCCCGAAAAAAATATGGCAGCGAATATTGTTGCCGCTAACAAGAGAGAAAACAGTTTTTTCACTTTTGGAATTGAATGTTATAAACGGTGGGTGAAAATAGAAATTGTGACAAGATTCATCTAAACAACTCCTCTACTAACTGCTGCACACGGCTGATGCTTACTATTTCAATATGATACTTTCGCGTATCCATTTTCTGGTTGAATTTGCTGATAAAGATTTTATCGAAGCCTAATTTATCGGCTTCAGAAATTCGTTGATCAATCCGGCTAACGGCACGCACCTCGCCACTTAAACCCACTTCAGCGGAAAAAGCAATTTTAGAAGACACCGGAATATCGTTGTAAGAAGAAATAAGAGCCGCCATCACCCCGAGGTCAATAGCGGGATCGTCCACCCGCAGACCGCCTGCAATATTCAGAAACACATCCTTTGTTCCGAAACGAAAGCTGGCCCGCTTTTCGAGTACGGCCAACAACATATTTAATCTCCGGGCATCAAAACCGGTAGAACTGCGCTGTGGGGTGCCGTAAAAAGCCGGAGTGACCAGTGCCTGTGTTTCGATCAGAAAAGGGCGCATCCCTTCCATCATAGCGGCAATGGCTATGCCGCTCAAATCTTCTTCGCGCTGGGTCAGTAATATTTCAGAGGGATTGAGCACGGGGCGCAGCCCTTCTCCCACCATTTCGTAAATGCCTATTTCAGAGGTAGAGCCAAAACGGTTTTTAACCGTACGAAGAATGCGGTAGGTATAGTTGCGATCGCCTTCAAATTGCAATACCGTATCTACAATATGCTCCAACACTTTGGGGCCGGCTATCATCCCATCTTTAGTGATGTGACCAATGAGAAAAACCGGAATGGAACTTTCTTTGGCAAAGCGTTGTAACTCTGCGGTACATTCGCGCACTTGGCTCACACTGCCCGGTGGCGATTCTACATACACTGTGTGAAGCGTTTGTATGGAATCAATCACCATCACATCGGGAGCCAGGGCCTCGGCTTGTTTCAATATTTGCTGGGTATTGGTTTCGGTGAGCAGATAGCACTGTTCGTTTTTTATACCCACTCTTTCGGCTCGTAGCTTTATTTGGCGATCGCTTTCTTCACCGGTCACATACAGCACTTTTGCTCCTTTTAGTTGCAGGGCTAACTGTAGCATAAGAGTAGATTTGCCTATGCCCGGCTCCCCTCCTATCAGCACCAAACTGCCCAACACAATGCCTCCACCGAGTACACGGTTCAGTTCGGTATCTAACGTATCAATGCGCTTGGTTTCCAACTCATGAATTTCGCGGATGGGAACCGGCTTTGATTCTTCGTGCTTTTTTACCGTGTAGCCGCGTTTCTCCTTTAGTTTTTCTTCCTGCTTATCTACCACCTCTTCTATATAGGTATTCCACTCGTTGCAAACGGGGCACTTGCCCACCCACTTGGGGCTTTGGTTACCACATTGCTGACAGAAAAAAATGGTTTTGGCTTTGCTCACGGTTGCAATATATAGATTAGGAAGATAGCTTTTAGACCAAAGCCAAAACCATTTGCATTGCTATATGACCAATCTTCCCAAAAAATAAACGGTTTGGTTTTAGTTAAGCCACAAGAACGCTTTGCTCAATTGCCA
>CAZQYO010000070.1:4754-11052 GCA_964597415.1 uncultured Chitinophaga sp. | reverse complement strand
AAGCAAGCGAAATTTATCGGGAGGGTTCTCTTATGAAGCAGCAGCGAAATACCACAGGGGTCTCCTTCGCAGGCATCTTCGCCATCGGTAATCACTATCAGAATATTTTTTGCAGGTACTTTCCCAAAATCGTTGGCGCTTTTTTCAATCGAATACACCAATGGGGTAATGCCCTTAGGTCGAATTTCGCTGAGTTTCTTTTTTATGCGAGCGGTATTGTTCGAATCAATCGGTACTTCTAATCGAGAATCATAACAGTTTTTATCGGGCTCGGGATGAAGATGGCCAAACACGCGCATCCCCATCTCTACATTCGGAATGGTGGAAATACTATCAGCAATATCGTTGAGTGAATTCATGGCAGTATTCCATTTGGTACCTCCCGGCCACTGATTGCGCATACTTAACGAAGCGTCCACCAGAAAAAGAATACGGGTGCGCTCTTGCGAATAGGTGATGAGGGAATAGAAAACAGCCCACAGCATCAGCAGCGCTATTCGCGTCACTTGCCCCTTGTGAACTTTTCTATTCTTACTTCTCATTGTAAATTAATTACGAGTGTTCGCCCATCTTCTATTTTGAACAGTTGCGAGCGGGTGGACTCACTGTGATAATTATTCTTAGGCTTATACACTAAGCGATATTGCCCGGGTTGCAGCCTTCGGTTTTCGGTTTTGTCAGTCATTTCAAAACGATCGGCCATTTGCAGTTCATCCTTTGTTTCGTCATAAATGCTCACCAATAAATCAGTCGAAGCCAATAGCGATAAAGTGCCGTAAGGTAATATGCGCAAGTTGCTTTCGCCAAAAGCCGGAATACCGGTGTCTATCAGTGTTTCAGGAGTGGTCAGTATCTCTAAGCGATAATCATCTGCTAAATATTTTACTTGCTCATTCAGATTTTGAGCGTTCAAAATACTTTCTTCGGTGAGGGTGGCCTTACCTGGCTTGTTTGCCGGCCGCACTAACACTTGCGCATCATTGTTGGCTACCGAAGCTCCGTAACATTCTACCATTAAATCACCTGCCGGTACATCGAGCGCAATAATGTTATGCTTGCCCGGCACTAATTCAATATTTTCTTTTCGTACAGGCGGAAAGGTGTGCAACTCTAAATCATAAATCCCCACCGGGTCTAAGTAGAGCGTGTCGGGGTTTCCTTTTTCATTCATGGTATGGATAAAGTTGTATTCGATTTTTCCACTGTAATGATCGTACAGCGTAAAAGGAAGATTGGTGACAGTAGGCTCGTTATTTCTATCTAACAGATTGACTTGAGCCGTGGTGGTATTGAGCGTTTGGCGAATAATTACGCCTACCGTTTTATATAAAGAGGGTTCATCCTTTGCATCGTAGAAAGTGCCGATGCAGTTGAATTTTTTATAGCTGGCAGAATCTACGTTCAGCCCGATGATAAATGGTTTCAGCGAAATTCGCTTGGACACTAATTCCTTCGAGGCTTGGCACGGATCTCCAGCGCAGTTCTCCTCCCCATCGGTAATCAGTATAAGCGAATTGAGACTCTTTACATCTGCGGGAAAATCTTTGGTTCCCTGCTCAATGGAATAGGCAATGGGCGACATGCCTTTTGGGCTAATGTTCCCGAGGGCAGAATTTATTTTAGAGCCGTTGTTTTTGGCAAAGGGAATCAACAGGCGCGTATCGAGGCAATTTCTTTGTTCGCGGGGATACTGATAGCCAAACACTCTCACCGCAAATTCCACATTAGGGTTTTTTCGCTCTACCGAATCAATCATTTTAAACAGCAATTCTTTGGCTGTTTCAAATTTGGTTTTGCCGTTCCACTCCTGCTTCATGCTTCCTGAGCCATCGAGCACAAATAGAATACGGCTGACGGTGGGTTTGTAAATCTGATTTTGTTGTGCGCGTAGAATGGAGGGAATAAGAAAGAGAGGAGAGATAAAAGCGAATCTCAGAACAAGCAAGCATACATGAAAGCGACTATTGAACAACCCGGTTATTTTTTCAGAGCGTAAGGTAAGGCAGAATATGTTAGGTACAGCACTTTCCATCTAAATAGCGCTTGGTGCAGGATGCCCTATTCCCCATGGCATGAATTATTGCAGCCAAGCAACCTCTTTGATGGTCGGGTCTTTTTTTACTTCGTTAATAATGCTGTCAATTTTTGTGATGTCTATGTTGTCAAACTTTAATTGATACACAAATTTTTCGTCTTCTCTTTCCAGCGTAAAAGTTTGAACTTTCAACTCCTCTTTACTCATTAAGTTTTTAAACAACTCTGTATTCTCTACATTTATGGTCGTCACAATCCTTAATGTTTTTTGTCTGAATCTTTTGAAAATTATCTGCTCAAGCGGCTGCAAAGCCCAAAGAATAGTCAATGCAATTAAGGTTGTAGAACCTGCGGCAAAATACATCCCACCGCCTGTAGCCAAGCCAATGGCAGCAACCGTCCATAAGCCGGCAGCCGTTGTCAAACCTCTGATAGTTCCTCCTTGTTTTAGAAATAAAATAGTGCCCGCACCTATAAATCCTATTCCACTGATTACCTGTGCGGCTATTCTGGAAGGGTCAAGCACTACGTGTTCTGTCCCTAAGATGTCAGAAAATCCAAACGCAGAAACCATCATTATTAAAGAGGAACCTACACAAACCATCATGTGAGTTCTCATGCCGGCTGCCCATTCTTTTCTTTCTCTTTCTAAGCCGATAAGTGCGCCAAACAGGGCGGCTAAGGATAAGCGTATCAGTATTTCTTCCCGGTTAAGCATCTGTCTAATTTTTTGTTGCCGTGCTGTTTCAAACTATCTGCAACGTACGGTTCGTCAAAACTTTCCACTTCTTCATCAAATATAAACCAAACGGCTGCGCTTATGTGTCCCATAAAAACAAGCGCAAAAAATATTGCCTATAATTTTGGAGTCTGGTTTTGAAAGGCAATACTATTGCATCGGTTCTGCCAATTTTTGTGGTTTGTACTATTCTCCGGGGGAGGCCCAATGAATCGTGCAAAGGAAAGGATGAGTACTTACTAATAGGTCAAAACTAAAAGTGCCGAAAGAATCCTTCGGCACTTTTAGTTTTCATGCAATAAAATTTAATGTTGTTGTACGTCTATTCTGTTGGTCCAGTTCAGACTGCTTCCCTTTATATTCAGCAGATACCATCCATCCGGCAAAGCAGCCGGCAGTTGCAGAGTATGGTGCGGGCTGTTATCGCCAGCAGAAATTTCCCACGTATAAATTATACGTCCTGTAATATCGAACAACGAAACTTTTGCGTTTTCATTAACTCCTTTTGTGGTCAGATACAGATAGTGCGAAGCCGGGTTGGGAGCCAAATCAATGCGGTAGTTATGCTCCGGCTGCACTTCGCGGATACCCACCGGATAAGTAATAGTAGAGTCATAACTTTCTGAAACCACGTCTTTAATATAACATCTGCCAAGCGAATCATTGCTCAATTCGGGCAGGTAATAAGCACCGCGTAACAATACCGTATCCTCCCGCATGGTTGCTATCTTATGGCGAAGGCCGCCTTCGCGCAACTGGTCATCATCATCTTTAAATTTTAGCCGTTTTACCCCGCCTGTTTCGCGCAGGCCGGTAAGCACCACATAATGTCCGAAATTAGGCTCATATACCCCAGCCGGGTTTTTCTTCATCCACAAAAGAAAAGGCTCTACATCTTCTCCATGCGCCATTTCATTGAACATCCAGTCAAACGTGATGCGGCCGTATGGATTATTCGGATCAAACGGGGCATTTTGGTTGCGTGCCGAGTGGCCGGTAGTTGCTACTTGTGACGAAGGAACAGAGTCTATGTTATTAATGTTGCTGCTGATGGACTGGTACTTGACGTGAACAGGTAACTTGTATTTATCAATAAAATCAAGCTTGCCGAGGATAAATTCATGAATCCGCGTTAGCCCAAAAGCACTGGTGTCCCGTCCCATCAGTTGGCTGAAATCTTTCAGCATCTTTCGCAGGGTGGTATCGCCTTTGCCAAAATGCGGATTCAACAAGCTGTCAATAACCGAGTGCTGGCCCCGCAGCCAACTAAAACTGTTGGTGGTAGCTACCGGCCCGCAGGCATTTGCATCACCTGCATAATCGGGCACGTCAAGGCTATTGTAAATAGAATCGTTCAAATCCATGTTGATCATATTGCAACCCACTATCACTCCTCTCGAAGAATCTCCTTGCCATACTTGTGGCGGCAGGGAAGTATTCGGATTGGCGGGGATGGTAATCCCTGAAGTGGCGGCTCCATCAGGCAACTGGTTGCCAATCGCAATTTCGCGCTTGCCTACGGTCTCCGGAACGTGGTTAATCACACCGCTTAACGGCACAGAATCCCAGGGCATAGAAGTGTAAGCAAAACCGCAGAGCATAGGGGTAAAAGCGAGAGGGGTATCGGGAACCGGAAAATATTGGCTGAGATCCATCTCGATAGTTAAGTGAACCGTATCGGGAAAGGGTTCCAGTTCTAAGTTTTTAAAAACCCAGTAATCGGGGGAGCTGAAACCGGGGCTAACAAAAAGATTGGTAAAGACCATCGGGCTGTCCGGATGGCAGTAGTAGCTTACATCCATTTGAAAAACTGAGGTTACTTCGGCAGGAATTGGCTGTAGGTAACTCAACTGGTAAATCCCGTCAATGCGAAACATGGGTTGCGCCTGACAGGTTGGATAGGGAAAAAGAACCCATGTGACCAAAGCATGGAATAAAATGGCGGCTAACTTTTTCATGAGTGGTGGTTTTAGAGGTTAACAAATGAAAAGTCTCCGAAATTTACAAAATTTAACCAAACGGCTGCGCTTATGTACCCCATAAAAACAAGCGCAAAAAACATTGTTTTGGATTTTGGGGGTCTGGTTTCTACAACGATCTTTATGCTTAAATTTATGAAGCCAGGTTATGTGAAGGAGTTTTTATCTCTCCCGTGCCCTCTTCAACTAAAAACCGATCATGTCAGCCGGTTTATGTTTTTAAACCGGTTCTTAAAAGAAGGTCGCGTTACTGCAACTGATGTTGAAGTCAGTTTCTATTGTTGATTAGCCTTTATTTTTTATCCCTATACCATTCCAAAGCATTTTTGAATAAGATATTATCGAGTTCGCTTAATGAGAAATTATCCATTAGCAACTGTAAGTCTTTGTCTGAAAATGGAACCTTAGCACGAGTGGAGGGTAAATCTGTACCAAACATTAACGCTTTTGGGTTAATTTGATAAATCGTTCTCATAGCAGAGATTGGGTTAAAGTTAATCCTCCCAAAACCTGTGGCTTTTATTTTTATGCCCCTTTCTACCCAATAATATACATCCTTTAGCCCTTCTTGTGATAAGCCCAAATGATCAATAGAAAATTTAGGGAGGTGCTGTAAAACCGATTTTAGGCTTTGTAAATCTTTACTGTCAACATATAGTTCTGTATGCCAATAGTACTTGTCAAAGAGATAGTTGGCTAATTTTTCAAGCTGTTCTATTTTTTCCGAACCTCCTCTTTTTATATTAAAGCGAACCGCAACTACATTCGCCCTATTCAATCTTTCTAATTCTTGGTTAGAAATACCTGAAGCAATGTTAGCCACGCCAAAAAAATTATCTCCTAATTTCTTTAAGGCATCCATCAAATATTCTTGATCGAATGCCTGAAACGAGCCTGAAACTATTGCCCCTCCTATTATTTCATAATGCTTGGTAGCCTTGCAATAATCTTCAACGGTGAAGCCGGGGGGCAGGTAACCGTTGTTTTCTACCAGTGGAAATTTCGGATTGATAATATGGAAATGCCCATCGAATAGTTTCATCACTTTTTTTAGTGGTGTCTTAAAGTTGCCGCTATCGTCACTTCATCTAACGCCCTTACTTCTTCATCAAATATAAACCAAACGGCTGCACTAATGCGAGTTTATGTTGATACGCAGAGGAAGTCTCTTAGGTAATGTGTTTGGGCTATTATCAGTCTTGCTTTCCCGGTTAGCCATTTCGTCCCCCCCCATTTATTTTTCTTCCCCTGATTTTACAAGAACAGTGGTCTATCCAATAGGTTGACCAAGGATAGTTTTATAGAGAGAAAAAAACTTCTACTCCTAATAGCAGCAAGCATCGGCAAGGCGCAGAGCCAATACAAAAAGCGGCTAAATCTGTCTTTGCGCAGCGGGCTGCCCCTGCTTACCCTTGTAACACAAACCGCTGCAATACAGTATAAAGGACACCATGCTGTGCGAAACGGCAGCGGCATTTTTAATTAACCACCCTCTATAAACAAGGTGGCCAAAAAACATTTTAGGAAAAAGATTTTATTCAATTTT
>CAZQYO010000070.1:0-4744 GCA_964597415.1 uncultured Chitinophaga sp. | reverse complement strand
AGGCATGATGGGAACGCTGTTGCCCGTAAAACAAAGTACCGCAAAAGTAGTATTTGGGGGAGGGACCACGATTGATTGTAACTTGGAAGAGGATGTTTTGCGTGCTTTCTCCGATCAGAAAGCAGGGCCGATTATGAAGATGTATATAGAAAATTCGGAAACGCAGATCGTACAGATTGAGTATTGCGGAGGCAGTTATACCTGCGAGTCTTATGTGGGCGAATTGCCGGCCGGCAATTACAAGGTAACGGTAGTTACCACAAATGGTGCCTACACGTGGGCCTTCTACCTTTCAGAATAAAGGAGAATCTCTTGCTTACCTTACCTTCACGGAATGTTGTTTTACTTTGGCGGTGGGCAGTTTGGCTTCAAATTGCCGCACCAGCCAGGGTTTCCCCGGAAAGTACTCTTCGGCCTGCAAAGTCAGCCATAGGGTTTCCCCCGTTTCGTAAGGCGCAAACTTGACTAACTGCTGACTGTAGTTAATAAATTTATCGTAAGCCAGCTTAATGTTTGACATAGGCTTAACATGTCTTGTAAGATATTTTTCGAAAGAGGCTAAGTGATTCAGCAGGGTTTCGGTTTCCTGAGAGTCGTAATTGTAATGCGCCATAAATTGCCACCTCCTGATCATACAGTCAAAGATTACCTCCTTCCCGGCTTGTGCCACCATCAAATGCCGCACCGCCTCTTTGTAGCGGCCGCGCTTAAAGGCATATAAGCCATAAGCAAAGCTGAGGGCAGGCTCGCGGTGGGTATCGGGAAGCAAGGGCGCATAGCGCTCAATAAATTGTTTCATCCAGTCGGGATTGTTTTTGCTGATGGCGGCAATGCTCACAATGTTGCGGAAAGTAACCGGCAGTATTTTTTCGTCCTGAAGGAGCAGGTTCTTCTTCATGCGGAGATCCATCCACCACAGGTATTCCTCCCCCGCTTCCTCTTCGCCTTTGTTGTACCACTTCAAGGTAAAGTTGATGCACCAGATCATTGCATCTTTCAAATTCTCTGAAATGGCTCCCTCGGAGTGCTTGGCGACATATTCTTTAATCACTTGGTAAGGGCCTTTGCTGTCTTCGTAAGTATCGGCATCCAGCATTAAAAAAATATGCACAAACAGGTACACATAAGGGTGCGCTTCGTTGGTGTAGGGCTTTAGAATATCTAAGAGCGGAAACACGTTTTCTTTCTTATTCAGGGTACCGAAAATGCGGTGCCGTTCCATTATTTCTACCAAGTATCGCAGCTTTTTAAGCGCGTAATACTCATCGAGGCTTTTCAGCACCGGTTCCAAATCGTGATTACCGCAGCGTTTCAGTTTGGCATCAAACCCGTTGGCGGCAGATTCGATAAGTAAATGACGTTGAGAAAGTATTTCGACATTATATCCGTCCGGCCCGTTTAAAGCCTTCATGGCGCTGGCATATTGTCTGTCAAATTCCTCATACAAATGCTTTCCTTTTAAGCCGCTGAGGGTGTCACCGCGCACACTGTAGGGGTTTTTCTGCCAATGCTCATAGGCCAGCAAATTATCTACGGCATCGAGTATTTTGGTGGCCGCCCAGCTTTGCTTGGCTGCGGTGGAGAGATTTTCGCCTAACCGGCTGATGGCCTCCACGTTTACTTTTCGCTCGCTAAACTTAGGGTGCAGCGGATATAAATAGTTCATCAGCACTACGGCACAGCGGGGCACTTTAAAAAACGGAGCATTTACATAATCGCGGAGGCGGACAAGGCCGGAGTCGTCAAACGCCTGTAAAGTGGTGACCAATTTAGCTAAGTGCATAGCGCATCATTGTACGGTTAATAAATGAGCCGGCTCGTAAAATACGGCCTGCCCCCTGTTTTTGGCTTACCAAATATAGTCAAAACTCTAACTTTTCAATACAAAAATTCAAATCTTTTTTATCCCGCTAAAACACAGTGCAGGCAATGGTTTGAGCCGGGTAATTGATATATAAGGCATCGCAAAAATCCCCCTTTCAATACAAAAAATTGGGGAATCTGTCCTTGTCTGCTACTCCAAAGGGTAGTATCATCGTAGCAGAAGTCGGATAGTCGTACTCTTCGGCTGATATGGGGTTCTTTTTCATATAAGGTTCAGACCTTGGGTCTGTTTGCAGCACTGCTCACCCCCTCCGATTTGGTAACTGTTTTATCGGAAGGTGGTGCTGCAAACCCTTTTTTGATAGTAAAATGTTCTTTGAAGATTAAAAATCAGTGAAACGCAATGGCGGAAGGTGTTGAGGGGTCGCACAAATGAAATGTGCGCCCGCAAAAATGATGGACGCGCCCGCAAAAATGATGGATGCACCTGCAAGACTGGTGTGCGCAACCGCTCAGAGGGGGGCCAAATCCGCAAAAATCATTTTTGCGCTTGCGGAGGAGAGTCCGGCAAGCGCTCACATCGTACGGGCAACCGCAAAAATGAAATTTGTGGCTTCATCGGAATGACCGAAGCCGCAAAAATAAAATTTGCGCCTGCTGAGGTGAGCCGGGCAAGCGCTCACGCGGTACCGGCATTTGCCCACATGTGTCGGGCAGGGTTGAATACGATTTTTGCACCCGCAAAAATGAAATATGCGCCTGCCAAAATGATTTTTAACTAAAGGAAGAGGAGGAAGGTGATGGGCGATAGAAAATCGCAAAAGGTTTGTTTATTCATTTTATAACCATAAAAATCAAAAGATTATGAGTTTTATCAAAGCAGAAGATGTCGAATTTGTACTGCAATTAACCAAGTTTGCAGATACGATACCGGCCTATGCCGTCACCGTGGAGCTTACCCCAGCCGAGGTGGCGGAGACAAAAGCCGATGCCGAATACATGATATGGGCTTTTCAAAATTCCAATATTTATCGCGAACACAGTGAAAACTGGACAAAGTTCAAAAATCTTATCCGCAGAGGCACGGGGGGCAGTGTAACTACCGCGCCTCCCGCTCCTACTCCGCCCTCGGCACCGGAGGTAACGGTAGAGCCAAATGTGCAGGAGCGTTTTTCCAAATTAGTCGCCAGAATAAAAGCTCACCGCAACTACACAAAAGCAATGGGCGAGGACCTGGGCATCGAAGCTGCCTCTACTATCTTTATTCCGGAAGAAGGCAAGCCTCCATTCAGCATCCGTTTGGTGGCCGGTGGCAAACCCGAATTGGTTTGGAAAAAAGGTCACTACGATGGGGTGCTTATTCAACGCAAAGACGAAGGCGGCAACTTTGTTCAAATAGGCATTGACATGCGCCCCAACTATGTAGATAACACCGCTACCTCACCTGTCGGTCAAAGCAAGATATATGCCTACCGAATGATTTATCTGTACAAAGATGAGCAAGTGGGCGAATGGAGCGATGTGGCGAGCATATCGGTAAAAGGTGAGTAAGTGATAGCAATTTTGAAAGCGACTTTTGCCCCCCTGCCGGTGTGATGCACTCCGTCCGGAGGGGACGGGTCGCAATTTTAGGCGCGATTTATAGCGTATATCCCCCCCCTGCTAAAATGAGCAGGGCGCATTGTCTAAAATGGAGTGACATGAAAGCGAAAACATTTTTCTGCTTCAACTACAGGAGTGATGAATACAGAGCACGTCAGGTAATAAACAGTTGGTTAACCAACAACCACCAACACGAATTTACCGGCTGTGTGCCGGCTGCCGATTTTGAAAATATAGAAATGAAAGGCGCAGCGGCACTTCATAATTGGATAGATGAACAATTAGAAGGAACTACCGTCACCGTGGTATTGATAGGGGGCGACATCAACGCCAAACCTTATATCAAATATGCGGTAGAAAAAAGCTGGGCGCGAGGCAACGGCATGGTAGGCATCTATATTCATCAACTCGAAGACCAAAACGGCCGCACCTGTTTGAGAGGGAGCAACACCTTCGGTCCTATCTTTAAAAGCAAATGGGACGACAAGCTGTACTTTTGGGATCGGTTTAAAACCTACGATTGGGTAGAAGACTGCGGCAATTCTGACTTAGCCTATTGGATAGACTTAGCCGCCAAAAGAGCCGGCCATCGGATGATTGTATAAGGGAGAGATAAATAAGCCCCGCTTCTCTACTCTCTTTTTTGGCGAAAAAACTCTTTCAGCAATGCCGCACTTTCCTCTGCTAACACTCCCTGCACCACTTCTGTTTTGGGATGCAGCACCGGCTGCGCTATCAAACTGTAACCGGCCTTTGGGTCGGCAGCACCGTAAATCAGTTTGGCAATACGCGCCCATCGCAAAGCCGAAGCACACATCAGGCAAGGCTCTAAACTCACATACAGAGTGCATTCCTCTAAATATTTGCTGCCTAAATAATTGGCGGCTGCGGTCACGGCAATCATCTCGGCATGGGCAGTCACATCTTTTAATCTCTCGGTTTGATTATATCCCTTGCCGATAATCTGCCGGTTGCACACCACAATGGCGCCTACCGGCACTTCGTTTTCTTCAAACGCATACGAAGCCTCCTTCAAAGCCATTTTCATAAAATACGCATCGTCCAAAATCATTTGAAATTGTTTTTGCGAAAAATAACCAAATAGCCTATCAGTGCAGGCACTGCCAGATTAATGAACCAAACCGTGAGCGAAGCCACTACCACCGCCAAGTGATTATCCGAAACATTTTTAAAAACATATAAAGCACTGCCTCCTCTGTAACCGAGGTCTAACAAAGGCATCAAAGGCGAAAACGATTGCACTAACAGCAACACGCCACTGTGCACCAAGAGCGTCAAAAAATTTTCAGCAACAGCG
>CAZQYO010000069.1:6514-11075 GCA_964597415.1 uncultured Chitinophaga sp. | reverse complement strand
TGTAAGAGGGCCTAAGGGACAATTCATCGCTTCGCAGGATAGTGGCTGTGTTCCGGTTTCTATTACCATTAGCGGCACTACACAATCAACCGTTTCAATGGTTGCTGATATGGGCGATGGCGTGGCCTTCCAGGATTCGACAAATATCACCTATACCTACACACAGGCGGGAACCTACTATCCGGTGTACACCCTCACAGATAGTTTGGGTTGCGTTGTTTCTTATCCGGTAGATACCTTTGTGGTGGGAGATATTCCCTATCCTAACTTGCCCGATGACACCACTGTTTGTAAAGGCAATTACATTCAATTCAATCTTCCGGCAGGGGATCACTTTATTTGGACTGCCGATCAATCGCCTACTTATCTTTCCTGCGATACTTGCATTAATCCTTTGAGTACCGCTCCGGATACCATTTCCTATTATGTTACTGCCATTACCAATATAGGATGCGAGGCAACAGATACGATTGTGGTAAATGTAGATGCTTTACCCATTATTTTCCCCGGAGTTTCATTTAGGATATGCCCCGGAGATACACTTCAACTCAATGCCGGCTCCAATGTGCAAACCGCTACTTGGACTCCTGAATTGTTTATGGATGATAGTACTATCGTGTCGCCAAAAGTATGGCCGCCCGACAGTATGATTTATCGCGTAACTGGGGCTAACCAAACCGGATGTTCTATCTCGCGAATTGTGAAGATCTGGGTGATTGACAAAGTGAAGGCTGAGGTGAATGTGAGCGATACCTTGCTCTGCGAAGGAGGGGATGTGCAACTTCAGGTAAATGTGTTAGAAGCCTCGGTGTTAGATACAATGATTAACTGGACTCCTTTGGCACACCTTTCAGGATACACTATTCCAAATCCTTTGTTCCGCGCTCCGCATGGCGACTATACTTATTCTGTCATTGTAAGCAGTAAAAACTGTGTATCCGATACGGAACAAGTGCATATTGTAGTTGCTCCTAAACCCTCGGTAGTGGCCGGTGATGATCAAACCGTGGCGGTTCAAACTCAAGTTCGTCTATGGGCAGCTTCTCCAAATCCTGTTTCGTATTTCTGGACACCCACCATTGATTCGTTTGACTGCACCGATTGCCGGAGACCTTATGTAACCGTAACAGCCGATCAGGTAGTATATGCTTATGCCATGAATGAATGGGGCTGCGAAGCCAGTGACTCTGTGGTATTAAAAGTGGTGAACTGCGACCCGAATGCGATTTTTGTACCTAATGTATTTACGCCAAACAATGATGGACTGAACGACCGCTTGTTTGTGCGGGGTATTGGCCTAAAATCGCTGGATTACTTCCGCATCTTCGATCGTTGGGGGCGCTTGGAATTTGAGACGAAGAACATTAATGAAGGATGGGATGGAATGGTCAATGGCCATGAGGCAGATGCTGCCGCCTATGTATATGTTCTCAAAGCGGTTTGCTCCAGTGGCCAAGAGGTAATCAAGTCGGGGAATGTGACCTTGATACGCTAAAAAAACTTAGACGCAACATAACCGGCTAATTTTTTAGGGGACAATTTTAAGAGGGCTTATTTCAGAAGCTCATCAACTCTACTACCTCTTTTGCTTCAAGTAGTATATGCAAATCGGCATCGGCTTTCGCTAACCCTATAATGAAACCGCCTCCACCGGCTCCGCATATTTTCAGGCTGTACTGATTGTTCTTTAGTCCTTCCATCCATAAGCGGCTAAACTGTTTGGGGATGAACTCCGGCATCAGGTTCATTTGCAACTGCGAAATGACCTGCACTGATTTCCAGAGATCGGCATAGCGAGTGTTCAAAAAACTTTCAATGGCCATGTTAGAGGCAGGTACTAAACTCTTCTGCACCAAATCGAAGAACTTTTTATCGCGACACTTTTCCAAAAAGAGATTGACCAACGGAGAAGTTTTGCGCTCGATGTGCGTGTTAATGAGAAATAGTTTCAGCACTTGTTGTTCGCTTTTAGGAAGATCAAATGTATTGGCCACTTCGCCATTATTTACCAATACCGCTTGGTTGAGAAAACAAACAATGGCATCAAGGCCGGAACTTTTGCCGTGAAAATGACTTTCGAGTTCGGCCAACTCCTGTTTTACTTCACTGATGATATAATTTTTTGGCCGGTGCAGACGATACTGAAAATAAATAGCCGCTACTAAAGCGCCCGAACTGCCCAGCCCATAACCCTGTGGGATATTTGAATCGAAATAAAGCCCCTTCTCAATATCTTCTAAAAAAAGATTGGTATCATAATGTCCTGAAAGGGTGTCGTTGTATATGATATAGCTGGCTAAGTTTTGAAGCGATTTGTTGGAAAGGGCAATTTGCTTATCGCGAAGTGAGCCTAATTTTAATTGCCCGTTGTAGCGATGCAATGGAATGGCCAGCCCCATAGCACCTTTGTTGATGAGGTGTTCACCAAAAAGTAAAATTTTAGAGTGAAAGATTTTATTCGACAACTTTTTCGGCACAGCGATAGATTTATTTTTTAGGATTGTCCGCAAAGATACACCAACGGTTATTTCACCGCGAAGTTTGCAAATAAACAACTCCAAGGGATGTCATTCATCTAATTGTTCTTTTTATTCTTTGCGAAAGTGGTAGCTAACTTTGAGGTATAGTGTATTAGGTATATGAAAGCGAAGAGCCTTTCAAATTTTTAGGCTTTAACACTAAAAGAGTGGTTTTGAAGTAGTTTGCTGCTCGCAAGACCCATTTCTACCGAAAACAGAACCATTCTGCGGGCAAACAGAATGGTTCTGCGAACGGACAAAATAAATCTGAAAGTTGACCGAATAAGCTGACGGGCTTAGGAATGAAGCGGGTAATTGCAGAACGTTCAGTAGAGGTTGCAATGTATTCAACAGAGTTGATACTAATTGCTCCATGATTTAGTTTTTAGCAAAACTCTGATAGCTTTACTATCCTAAACCAAACAGTATGTTTAAGAAGTCATTACTCTTCAGTATTTGTTTCATGCTATTCTCTTATTTCTCTTCTGCGCAGTATTGTGGCGGCTCCGGACCTACCGTGTGTACCGCGCCTTCTACTTTGCCGATGGTGGGGTTTTATCCGCCTCCCGATAGCCTTCCATGTGCTACCATTGGTTCGGCCTTCGATCAAACAGTATCGTTTTTGGCTCCGTCAACCGTATCACAAAACGGAACTACTTATACACTCAATTATATTCGGGTAGATACACTATCGAACCTACCCTGCGGAATGTGTTGGAGAATGGGGAATACCAATAATCAGATACAGGGAAATGGCACCGGATGTGTGCGAGTAACCGGCACTACTTATGATGCGCCCGGGCAGTTTAAAACGCGCGTGATTGTTACCGCCAATGTACAATTTGGTCCATTGCCAATTAATGTGGGCAACCAAAATGCTGAAACATTAGGAGTGCGATATTATATTCGGGTGGCTAATACAGATGGCTCTTGCCCGTATGTAGATACCCTCGCTGCCGGCAATACTGCCACTCCTTCCGGTACTTTAGCTGCTCCCACCATCAGCGGAAGCAGTACTATATGCTCAGGAGGCAATACTACTTTATCAGTGTCGGGAAGCAGTTATTATGCTTATAAATGGAGTAATGGTGCGGCTACTTCTTCTATTAATGTTTCTTCGGCCGGTGCATACACGGTAACAGTTTATGGAAATTGCTCATCGGCAACGGCTTCTAAAACAATTACCGTGACCAACGTATCTCCAAGCATCACTCCCAGCGGGCCTACTACTTTTTGTTCGGGTGGCAGTGTGAGTTTAAATGCGGGCAACGGTTATACTTCGTACAGTTGGAGCAATGGTGCGACTTCCTCTTCTATTAATGTAACACAAGGTGGCACCTACACAGTGACGGTTTCGCAAAACAGTTGCACGGCTACTGCCAGCCAATCGGTTACTGTAAATAATACTACGGTAAGTATTACTGCGGGCGGCCCTACAACTTTCTGTACAGGTGGCAGTGTGAGTTTAAATGCGGGCAGCGGTTATACTTCCTACAGTTGGAGCAATGGCGCGACTTCTGCTTCTATCAATGCCACCCAAGGTGGCACCTACACAGTGACGGTTTCACAAAACAGTTGCACCGCTACTGCCAGCCAATCGGTTACTGTAAATAATACTACGGCAAGCATTACTGCGGGCGGCCCTACCACTTTCTGTGCGGGCAGCAGTGTGAGTTTAGATGCGGGCAGCGGTTATACTTCCTACAGTTGGAGCAATGGCGCGACTTCCTCTTCTATCAATGCCACACAAGGTGGCACCTACACAGTGACGGTTTCGCAAAACAGTTGCACGGCTACTGCCAGCCAATCGGTTACTGTAAATAATACTACGGTAAGTATTACTGCGGGCGGCTCTACCACTTTCTGTACAGGCGGTAGTGTGAGTTTAGATGCGGGCAGCGGTTATACTTCGTACAGTTGGAGTAATGGCGCAACTTCCGCTTCTATCAATGCCACACAAGGAGGAACCTACACGGTGACGGTTTCACAAAACAGTTGCACGGCTACTGCCAGCCAATCGGTTACTGTAAATAATACTACGG
>CAZQYO010000069.1:0-6414 GCA_964597415.1 uncultured Chitinophaga sp. | reverse complement strand
CAAAACAGTTGCACGGCTACTGCCAGCCAATCGGTTACTGTAAATAATACTACGGTAAGCATAACCCCAAGTGGCCCCACTACTTTTTGTTCGGGCGGCAATGTGAGTTTAGATGCGGGCAGCGGTTATACTTCCTACAGTTGGAGCAATGGAACCAATGCGGCTTCTATTACTGTGGACTCTTCGGGTATATATACCGTTACGGTGACTCAAAATGGTTGCACTGCTACGGATTCAAAAACAGTAAGCGTGACTACTAACAATCTTTCTCCGGTTATCACTACTTCTCCATCGCTCAATATTTGTCCGGGAGGAAGTACTACATTAGATGCCGGAGCGGGTTATACTACTTATGCGTGGAACACAGGAGGTAGCTCACAAACTATTTCAGCCACCTCGGCAGGCAGTTATTCTGTTACGGTATCACAAGGAACTTGTGCGGGTAGTGATACGGTAGAGGTGATAGTCGGGAATTTCCCCGTGGCGGTGAATGTATCTCCATCAGGTCCGGTGAGCGGCTGTGCAGGTGATGTGATTGCATTGGATGCGGGAACAGGGTACGACAGTTTTGCATGGAGTTCCGGTGAGGCGACCCAAAGCATTAATGTAACTACAGGTGATACTTATATTGTCACCGTTACTAAAAATTCATGTGTAGGGTACGATACGGTAGTCGTAAACGTGCACCCCATTCCTTCTGTGTCTATCACTCCATCCGGTGCGCAAAGTATTTGTTCGGGTCAGTCTCTTACCTTAGATGCCGGTGCCGGATTCGATACCTATCTATGGAGTAATGGCGGCAGTGCAGAAACTAACACCGTAGTCACTTCAGGCACTTATACCGTGACCGTTTCGCAGAATGGATGCACTGCCACTGACAGTGTAAGTTTGAACGTCAGCACTAACCATATCAATCTCGCTATCACTCCAGCGGGTCCGGTAACTGTTTGTCCGGGGGCTGCGGCCACCTTCGATGCGGGCAGTGGTTATGATACCTACATCTGGAGCAATGCCGAGACTACTTCCACCATTTCTCCCGATATAGCTGCTACTTACGAAGTCACCGTTACACAAGGTCCTTGCTCGGCTTCGGCATCGGTGCAATTAAATGAGGCCAATGTTCCGGTAGCGGTCAGCATTTCTCCATCGGGAACCATCACCGGATGCGAGGGAGATGAGGTGGCACTCGATGCCGGGAATGGATATGATACTTACAGTTGGAGCACCGGTGATATGTCGCAGACTATTGATGTGACTAATTCCGGAACTTACATTGTTTCTGTAGAGCAGAATTTCTGTACCGGCAGCGATACCGTTGAAGTAGTATTGAACCCATTACCGGTAGCGGGCATCAGTCAGGTATCTTCACAGGGAAATATAGCTGTGCTGGCGGCAACTCCTGCCGGAGCCTCTTACCAATGGCTGTCACAAGTATCCCCAACCGGGGCTTATACTCTGGACGCATCCGTGTCGCAAACTGATAGTGTAGCTTGTGGAGATGTGATTGCTTACCATACCGTAGTGGTGACGGTGAATGGTTGCAGCGATACTTCTGCGCAGTTAGCGGTAGTGTGTGCAGGCATTTCTAACCTGCCCTCTGAGATAATGGGGGTGAGTTTGCATCCGAATCCGGCAAAAGATATATTGAACATTCACTACGAATTGAATGAAACTTCGCGCTTGCGTATTCTCCTGAACGACCTCACCGGAAGGAAGGTGATGGAGGTGTTCAACGGAAAAGCACAGCAGGGCGTTCATCAGCAAGCTGTGGATTTGAGTGATCTAAGCCAAGGCATCTACCTGATTCATTTTGTTTCAGAGAATGGAGAATTTAATTCTAAATTCGTGAAAGAGTAACATCCCATTGGAACCGGGATAGAAAAAAGCGGAAGTCGTACTTCCGCTTTTTGTTTTAGCTTTAATACCATGAAACGAGGGAGCTTTTTTCTTTTATCTGTTCTTCTTTTTGGCATCAGCTATTCGCAGCCCTGTAGTTCATTGCGGTATCAAGATACTATCTTCCATCAGGTGACGGTGACGAAGGGAATCTATTTCGGCACCGCCACTCCTTACGGCTTATTAGCACAACCGCAGGACTTGTATTTAGATTTCTACGAACCCACCGGTGATACGCTCACTAAGCGCCCTTTAATCGTCTTTGAATTTGGCGGGGGATATGTGATTGGCTGGCGCTCTGAACCCGACATTCCGCAGTTTTGTGAATACTTTGCCAAATGCGGATATACCGTAGCCAGTATTGATTATCGCCTCGGCTTAAATGCCGTGGATACCAACAGCACTATCCGCGCTTATTATCGCGGAGTGCAGGATGAGCGCTCGGCATTGCGCTTTCTTTGTCAAAGAGCCAATCAATTTCGGTTCGATACCTCACTCGTTATTCTCACCGGAACCAGTGCCGGATGTTTTTGTGCTTTTGCCAATGCGTTTACCACCGATGCCGAAAGACCGGCATCTACTTACGGCAGCTTGTTAGAGCCAAGCGACTTGGGTTGCTTGGATTGCTCGGGCAACAACGACTTTGCTCAACACATCCCCAAGATCAAAGCTATCGTGAATCAATGGGGGGCTATCCTCGACACAAATTATATTGATGCGTTTGAAAACGTTCCGGTCATTTCCTTTCATGGCGATCAGGATGTGTTAGTGCCTTATGTGTATGGTTATCCGTTTCAGCTTCCGGTATTTCCCAATGTGTACGGAAGTGTGCCTATTCATCAGCGGCTCACTTCACTGGGGATAATGAATGAATTTCATCCCTTGATAGGCTATGGACATGAGCCGGAATTGCTCGCCCCGAATTTGAACGACACTATCTACAATTACTCGCGGGTCTTTCTTTACAAGGTATTGAAACCAAACACCGGCCCGATTAGCGGACCGCTGGCGGTTTGTAAAAGTAAATGGGCGGTTTATTCTGTCCCGAATACGGTGGGCAGTAAATATTGCTGGCAGTTGAATGGAAATGGAAGTATAGTGCAGAACAACGGCCATAGTATGGCGGTGCTTTGGAACGATACGGGAATGGTTTCAGTATCGGTCAAAGAATTGAATGTCATTCTCGCAGAAGGAGAGGAGCTTACTTTTGAAACAATGGTAGTGCCCGATGTGGAGGCGAACTTTGGATACATTGCGAACGAACTTAGCTTAACTCTCTCTAACTGGTCGGCCGGGGCTACTCATTACAACTGGAGTTTTGGCGATGACAGCACCTCGCAAGTGGTGAACCCCGTAAAAATATACGCAGGCGGAGGCACTTATCTCATCACCTTGGCGGCTGATAACGGAGTATGTGCCGATACCTTTTCGACTACTCTCGCCATAGACTCTTGTCCGGTGGCCGGTTTCACTTACCAAATCACTAACCGCAACGGATTTTTTTATGCCCGGCCCACCAATACTACTTCCTACACTTGGTACTTCGGGGATGGTGATTCAGCTTCGGTAAATAATCCGAATGTGGTGCACCTGTACCAGCAGGATGGGAATTACGAGGTGCTACTGCGGGTGCAAAATCAAATCGGCTGCTCGCAAACCGATACGGCTATGGTCCATCTAAGCACTACGAGTATTGCTTCATACGGGAATGAGGAGAAGGAGGCGATTCAATTTCATCAGACAAGCAATGACATGGAGATAAGAGTTGCGCTGAATGAAGCGATGAACTGGGAACTATATGATGTGAGCGGCAGAAAGATAGGCGCACAGTCTTTCACCGGCTTTGCGGAGGTTTCTTTATCCTCTCTTCAAAAAGGAATTTACCTGTTGCGGGTGCGCCATGCTACCACACAGGTCATTCGAAAAATAGTAGTTCACTAAAGAGTTACCCTTTACTCTCTTCCCAATCGGAAGTTTTCTTCGCTAATTCTTCAGCACACTTTTTAATCATTTCCATAGCGTATGGATTGCCCGTAGCTTTTACATACGACTCTGTCATGGTCAGCAAGGTTTGAAAATAGTGCGAGTGCATTTCATCGGTGGTAAAGTCGTCCGTCCACAAATCAATTTTCATGGTTTGTTTCTGTGTGGCATCCCAAATAGAAATCATCACACTCTTGCAATCTCTCAGTTCATTATTCTTATTATCGGTAGCCATCCATTTCATATCTACCGGTATGTTTCTTTCATCCAACCCTATCTTGAACCGTACTTCCGATTGTGTTTTAATTCTGCTCATAGCTGTTATTGGTTAATAGTTTATTGTTTAATAGTTCTTCGTATGTCGTTATTGCCCTTTAGAACCTATCCATGCTTTTACCCGCTCAATCATTTCTTCTTGCAGGGTATTCGACTTATCCTCTTCGTACCATTGGTGCACCTTTCTTACACTTTCCTTGAAATCAAAATCTGCGGCTTCTTTAAAACGGACTACCTGCTCTTGCAGCACTTGCGGCCGCGGCCCCCAAGTGCCTATCTCTGCCAGGTCACCGGCTCGCAAGCATACCAGCTTAGGAATAGCCCCGCCCCCGTTGGTGTGATACTGCCGGATGACCTCGGGATGGGAATCGCGCAGCAATATTCTGAAATCAATTTTATCGGAACACGAAGCGATCATATACAAGGCCGGTGTGCTCCAAGCCGCATCGCCACACCAGGGTTCGGTAATGAGCACCCACCACCATTGTTCTTTTAAATCGGAGAGAAGGTTATACAGTTTCTGCTGCACCACCATAAACTCCAACACTTTGTTCATCCGATCTAAGTTCGACTGGGTATAGCGAAAGGTGCTTTCGTTCTTATACATCTCACCACCGTCCATTGATTTACTTAGAATATCGCGAGTGAATTGCAGGTATTCATCGAAGGACATGGCCGCCTTTAATACATCGGGTGTAATAGTGCTTTGCATCAGCGGGCGAAAATAGACTTTCAGCCGTTATGAAGTGTCAAAAATCCTGCATGGTCATTCATTTCTTGTGAGTTCCCCCCATCCTTCTAACTTCGCACTCGGAAATCAGCACTCACCAAATCATTAAATACTAAATATGGAATACAGGAGATTAGGCAAATCAGGCTTGCAAATAAGTGCCGTGTCATTAGGCAGTTGGGTCACCTTTGGCAATCAAATTGGAGACGAAGTAGCAGAAGAACTGATGATAAAGGCTTATGAGGCGGGGGTCAACTTCTTCGATAATGCCGAAATATATGCGCATGGCAAAAGCGAAGAAGTGATGGGGAAAATATTGAAGAAGCTCCATTGGGATCGCGACACCTGGATGGTATCTTCTAAAGTATATTGGGGGCGGGTGCCCAACCCCGGTGCCAACCAAAAGGGCTTGATGCGCAAGCACATTATAGAAGCTTGCCACGCGGCCTTGAAACGCTTGCAGGTAGAATACTTAGACATTTACTTTGCTCACCGCCCCGATGTGAATACCCCTATGGAAGAGGTGGTGTGGAGTTTCCACAACCTGATTACGCAGGGTAAAATATTCTATTGGGGAACCAGTGAGTGGACGGCACAACAAATTACCGAAGCCCACTTAGTAGCCCGCCAAAATCATTTGATAGCTCCGGTGGTCGAGCAAAGTCAGTACAACTTGTTACATCGCAATTTTATAGAGTCTGAATACCTCCCCTTGTTTGAGCACTTCGGCATGGGAACTACCATTTGGAGTCCGCTCGCCTCGGGCTTGCTCACCGATAAATACTTTGACGGCACTGCCACCAACGAAAAAACGCGAATGGATTTAATGGCTCGCTTAAAAGAGCGCACCTTAGGCGATACCGAAAAGGTAGAGAAAATCAGAAAACTACATTTTCTGGCAAAAGACCTCGACCTGCCGCTGGCTCAACTTAGCTTAGCTTGGTGTTTAAAAAATAAGAATGTCTCTTCCGTCATTCTCGGAGCCTCCAAAGTGTCGCAACTCGAGCAAAACCTTAAATGTTTTGAAGCACTGCCCAAACTGAGCACCGAAGTAATGGAGCAAATAGATACCATACTGGCAAATAAGCCGGTGCCGGTAGTGTATTAATTCCCCGAAAACATAGGGGCATCCCCCTTCCCCTTGCTTCTCCTCTTTCGGCAAGAGGCGGTTTTGTGCGAAGGAGCGCTTTCTTTTCTGCCTATTTCCCTACACAGAAATAAAAAAATTAGGCACCTTACTGCGGTGTGCTGTTCCTACAGGCTTCGCACCACGTGTGTTTTTACTGTGGACATTTTTGAGTAATTGTCGCTAAACTTCTATGAACAAGCCCTTTGCGGCACATTTCCCCCTTCCCATCAGTTGGTTTGCCATCGTACGCAACCACCAACTGAGTCCGATATAGCTGCTCGTTGCAATATGTAGCTGCAGATGATACCCTGCAGCCTTGCAGTACTCAATTGTAAGCCGCAGACCACACCCTGCAGCCTTGCAGTACTCAATTGTAAGCCGCAGACCACACCCTGCAGCC
>CAZQYO010000068.1:0-11239 GCA_964597415.1 uncultured Chitinophaga sp. | reverse complement strand
GGCAGCATTTAGCGCCCAATGTACCCCCATGCCATAAGTAATCACTGTCATAGTTTCTCCCGCCTTGGTTCTTTCCTCTTCTGCCTCTAAAGCGATGCGCGCTTTACCGAGAGGGACAAGGTAGTTCTCGTCCGGCTCAATAGTTTTAGCCGCTTCGGTGCCCTTTACTTTGCTCCAGTAAAGCCCTTTATGTTCAAATAAAACAACCGGGTTAGGATCATAAAAAGCAGCTTTTAGCAGCCCCTTCATATCGGCTGCATTGCTTGGGTAAACCACCTTTACCCCCTTTATCTGCAATACAAAACTTTCTACACTGGACGAATGATAAGGCCCTCCACTGCCATAAGCTCCAATAGGGATTCGGATAAGCGATTGAACGGGATATTTACCATTGCTCAAGTAACAAGAGCGGGAGACTTCTGTAAACAGCTGGTTTATGCCGGGAAAAATATAATCGGCAAACTGCACTTCCACTATCGGCTTGCAGCCCACGGCACTCATGCCTACGGTGGAGCCAACAATGTAGGCTTCCATAATAGGCGTGTTGAACACCCGCTTATCGCCATACTTTTTTGCCAGCAATGCCGCTTCGCGAAACACGCCCCCCAATTCGCCCCCCACATCCTGTCCATATAAAAGCGCTTCCGGAGTTTTTCTAAGGATTTCATCCACTGCATGCAAAGCGGCATCTACCATTACTACCGTTTGTCCATTTTGAGGAGAGCGGTTGCCTTGTTCTTCTAAAATTAGCGTAGGGGCAAAAATATGAGTGGTCAAATCCTCTGCAGTTGGGTTGGGTTCTATAAATGCCCTTTCAAAATCAGCTGCTACCAATTCACAAACCTCTTCTTCTATCCGATTTAATACTTCAGCGGAGGCTGTCTTGTCGTGCAGTAAATTATTTTTGAGATGATAAAATGGATCGCGCATGGCATCCTGCTCCAAATTGTCCTTAGGTCGGTACCATTCTTTGCGCACACCGGAGGTATGGTGATTCAGTAAAGGCACTTTTGCATGAATTAAGTATGGACCGCGATTCAGCCGCACATAATTGACTACCCGGCTCAAGGCATCGTAACACTCATTAAAATCGGTGCCATTGATGCTTTCCACTTTTAATCCGTTAAATCCTCGAGCAAAAGCAGAGGCATCTTGTGCGCGAATTTCAGAAGAATGAGCGGAGATATCCCATTCATTATCCTGCACTA
The DNA here is from genome assembly GCA_964597415.1 of uncultured Chitinophaga sp. Taxonomy (GTDB): domain Bacteria; phylum Bacteroidota; class Bacteroidia; order Chitinophagales; family LD1; genus Bog-950. The sequence goes on along the minus strand of CAZQYO010000068.1, from coordinate 10,031 downwards.
AATAGATAATTGGATATTGATGAAGTACCGCCATCTGCAAGGCTTCGCTTACTTCCCCTTCGGTGACTGAGCCATCGCCTAAAGAGCAAATCACAATTGGTTCTTCGCCTCTCTTATATGCCGCGAGTGCCTGCTGTTCTTTATATTGAATTCCCTGGGCAGCACCCGTGGCCGGTATGGCCTGCATGCCTGTAGCTGAACTTTGATGTGGAATTTTGGGAAGGTCGGCCCGATTGGAGGAAGGGTGGCAGTAATAAGTTCGTCCTCCCGAGAAATAGTCGGTCTTTTTGGCGAGCAACTGTAGCATTAAATCAAAGGGAGTAAATCCCATGCCGAGCAGCATAGAGTCATCGCGGTAATAGGGGAATACAAAATCCTGTGGTTTTAATTGAAAAGCAGTAGCTAACTGTATGGCTTCGTGTCCGCGCGAAGTAGCGTGCACATATTTTGAACAGATGTCTTTCCGTTCTTCATACAGTTCGGTCATGGCTTTGGCAGTACACATGAGCCGGTAAGCTCGCAGAAGGATTTCCTTAGCTATTTTCATCTGCCCACAAAGAAATCATTTCACCTCGAAACTGAAAACCTTTTCTCCTTCCAGAAAGCCTTCCAGCCGGTCACCTATTTTCACGGGGCCCACTCCTTCGGGTGTTCCTGTGTAAATTAGATCTCCCATTTGTAATGTAAAGAACTGCGAAGCGTAAGCAATTATTTTCTCGAAATTGAAAAGTGTGTTATCTGTATTCCCTTTCTGAACTTCGGTGCCGTTCAGTTGTAATGAAAAGTGAATGCCGGCTTTTTTCTCGGAACCGGATAACTGGCGGAAGGAGCCGATAACAGCCGAGCCGTCAAAACCTTTGGCTATTTCCCAAGGCAGCCCTTTGGCTTTTTGCTGACTCTGTATATCACGCGCGGTAAAATCAATACCTACGGTTATTTCTTTAAAATAGTTGTGCGCAAATCTTTCATCAATATACTTTCCCTGCTTGCCTATTTTCAGAACTATCTCTGCTTCATAATGCAAATCGTTGGTCCAATTGGGATAATAGAAGGGCTTGTTATCCTTTAGGAGTGCCGTTGCCGGTTTCAGAAAAATAACCGGTTTGTCGGGGATTTCGTTCTTCAGTTCTTTGGCGTGTTCACTATAGTTGCGCCCTATACAAATGATCTTCATGCCTGCTTATGGTTTTGTTCCCGAAAACTCTTGCCTAAAATATCCTCCACTCCCTCCCATGTTATAGAAAAAGAAAAGGCTATCGCCATTTTTAAATGCGAATGTCACTCCTGTAAACGGCTGGCCTTGAGAAAAAGCAGCAGTGTCATTATATAAGAAATGCCATTCGTAATTATCATAGCTCCGTGTTATGAGAATACTATCTTGATGAATAGTATCTACTAAAAAACTGCCGGAGTAGGTAGAGTCTAAATACGGGATGCAACCGTAGCAACCGGCAACATCGTGAAAATTACCGGTATAATTTCCAATTAGAGCACAAGCCTTGCAGGTAGTATGGTTTCCACTTTCCTTTTTACAGGCCGAAAGCAGGAACAACAGAAAAATTAAAACGAAGGAGGTCCTTTTCATTTAGCTCTTGTTAAACTTTGTCATGGATCGTTCGATTCCTTCAAACATAAAACTTTGAATGGCATCGCAGGCTACTGCTATTCTTTCATCTAAGGCTCTCATTTCGTCAGGGTTCCAGTTGCTCAGTACATAATTAACTTGTTTCCCCTTAGAAAACTCATTGCCTATACCAAAGCGAAGACGAGGATAATTCCCATTGCCTATAGTTGCATCAATATCTTTTAATCCATTATGCCCACCATCACTGCCCTTCATTCTTATGCGAATAGTGCCGAAAGGGATAGCCAGATCATCGAGCACAACCAACATATTTTGTGGCTGTACTTTCAGTTCGGTCATCCAGTAGCGCACCGCCTTACCGCTCAGATTCATAAAAGTGGTGGGCTTAATCAGGTTTATTTTCTTGCCTCGGCTTTTGTATTCTGCATGGAAAGCATGGCGCTCCAAACAAAAGGAAGCACCTGCTTTACTTGCCAAACTGTCTAAAATTTTAAAGCCAATATTGTGACGGGTGTTTTCGTATTCGCTACCGATATTACCAAGCCCAACTATCAGGAAATTCATGGCGGAAAGTTAAGAGATAATGCGAAGTAAAAAGAGCACATAAAAAAACAGCGTGCCATTGACACGCTGTTTGCAAAATGCAATTTACCGTTAAGTAGGAATAGGCAAAAATTACTTTTTCTTTTCTTCGGCTTTTGGTGCAGCAGCCGGAGTTGCGGTAGCCGCAGCCGGTGTAGCTACTACTTCTTCTTTCACAGCGCGTGGTATAATTACGCGGGCGATAGGATTGGAAGCAGATAAAAGAATACTTACTCCCGGCAAATGAATATCACTGATGCGCTTAATACCACCCAACTCTAAATCTGTCACATCTACTTCAATAGAATGAGGTAAATCTTTCGGAAGTGCCAAGATAGTCAGCTTCTTGATGACCTGCTCTAACTTACCTCCGGTGGCTACCCCTTTAGGGTTGCCATTCAGTTTTAACGGAACAGATACTTTTACCTTTACCGTATCCACTAATTCCTGAAAATCAAGATGCAACAAATCGTCCTTAATAGAATCGAACTGCGCCTCTTTTACGATGGCTTTAAAAGTTTTTCCATCCACCTCAATCTGAGCAAACCGAAACTCGGGAGTATAAATCAGTTTGCGAAAAGCGGACACCGGAGCATAGAAATTTAATGACTCTTTGCCTCCGTAAAGATTACAGGGAACGTTTCCTGCCCTGCGCAGTGCACGCGTAGCCTTCTTACCTAAATCGGTTCTTAGCGTGCCGTTGATAGTTACTGTTTGCATTGTTTATTTGAATTTAATTAGTGACAAAAATCAGATGGATTGAGTGAGGAATAAAGAGTTGATGCTTTTGTGCTCGTGTGTATTTCTGATGGCTTGCGCAAAGAGCTTACCCACGCTTAACACTTTAATTTTTGGTGACTGTTGCTTTAGCGGAATCGTATTGGTGACTATTAATTCACTCAAGGCACTTTTCTCAATATTCTCATAAGCCTTACCGGAAAGTACTGCATGAGTGCAAAGTGCTCTTACGCTTTTAGCACCTTTCTCCATCAGCAAGTTCGAAGCATTGCAAAGCGTACCGCCTGTATCAATCATATCATCTACCAACACCACATCTTTCCCTTCTACTCCGCCAATTAAAATCATCTCCGCAATTTCATTTGCCTTTTTGCGGTATTTGTCACAAATCACCATATCGGCATTGAAATGCTGTGCATAAATGCGCGCTCTTTTTACAGAGCCTACATCCGGAGAAGCAAAACACAGGGTCTTCCAGTTTTGCTTTTTCAAGTAGGGAAGAAAAATAGCTGACCCGTTCAAGTGGTCTAAAGGGATGTCAAAAAATCCTTGAATTTGTCCCGCATGGAGATCCATCGTCATTACCCGATCAGCTCCCGCTGCGGTAAGCAGGTTGGCTACCAATTTGGCGGCAATGCCTACGCGAGGGCGATCTTTGCGATCTTGCCGGGCATATCCGAAATAGGGAATCACCGCCACTATGTAATCTGCCGAAGCGCGTTTTACGGCATCTATCATCATCAGCAACTCCATTAAATTGTCGGCAGGAGGGGCAGTGCTCTGAATAATAAATACAAATGATCCCCGAACGGATTCCTTTATCTCCGGCTGGAACTCCCCGTCACTAAAGCGCAACACTTCCATTTTGCCTAAGTGCTGACCGTAATGGTCGGCAATATCTTCGGCAAGATATTGGGTGGCAGAACCTGTGAAAAGTTTTACATCTGTAGGCAGCAGCATGGTGTGTTCCTTTTTAAAAAGGTCTGCAAAGATATACGAATCACCCTAATTACAAAGTGGCTGCTTATCTCCTGTTTCTTCGGATATAAAGGTCAATAGAATATTCTTTCGGGGCTACCTCTACCATGGCTAATGTGAGAGTAAGTTCTTTGCTAATGGCCATTATTTCTTTGACTTCGTGAAAAAACACAGTGGTAGAGTCTTCTCCATCAAAGTCTAACCAGGTCCATTGAGCAGAATCTAAACAGACCCCAACAAACTCCTTTAACTCTTCCAATTTTTTTAAAGCAGAAAGGGTATCGTAGTTGAGGTTATTTTTCCCTACAAAGCGGCTGTCTTTATCTATGTAATAAATCGGAAATCTTTCCAGATGCAGACTCAGCCCCGGCATTTTTAAGAAGGGACTTACTTGGTTACTACTGGCCATCACCGATTCAAAGTTATCCTTTCTGCCGCTGTCTATAATCTTGTGTAAGTGATGGCAAAACTCCGGTTCCTCTTTGTTGGCTGTTTGCGAAAAAGCCACTTGCAGTGAAAGGAAACAAAAAACTATGGTTAAGCGCATCAGATGAAAACGTTTCAGTCGCGATGTTAAAGCAATCGTGAGTAACGAAAATAGGATGACCTATTAATTTTTGCTAAGGCAAGGAATTTAAGGGAAGAAAAGGCTGAATGGTACGGGATAATGGTTGCGGAGATTTAAAGTGTTATGCGATTAAAAACAGCGACTTGCTTCAAATCATTTAATATTAAGAGGTGTGGCAATTTCTGTTCCGCACACTTATCTGATAAAGTAAACCGGGGATCACTTCATCACTATTTAAAAAAACATTACCTGAAAGCATAATTTTAGATAGATAAAATGTAAATTGGCGATTCACAAAATTCTTCACACCTAACCAAAAACAAATGATTATGAAAAAGAGATTACTATCCATTTTAACGGGGGCTATGCTTTTAGCAGCCACTTGTTTATATGCCCAGGCACCTCAGGGCATTAATTACCAGGCCGTAGTGCGCGATGGTTCTGGAAGCCTGATGGCCAACGCCTCGGTTACTCTTCGCTTCACTATTAACCAAACTACGGCTACGGGAACTACCGTTTATCAAGAAACACAGAGTACAACAACTAATGCTTATGGATTAGTTACAGCCGTTATCGGCAGCGGTACTCCAGTTACAGGAACCCTTTCAGGAGTTTCATGGGGTTCCGATGCTTACTTTCTTAAAGTAGAAGTAAACCCCGGTTCAGGATATGCTGACTTGGGGACTACACAGTTTGAAAGTGTACCTTACGCTTTGTCTTCTGCGGATGGCAACTGGACCAAATCAGGTATTGATATTATGAACAGTAACAGCGGAAACGTAGGGATAGGAGTTTACGCTCCTAATAATAAATTACAACTATCCGGAGATATGAATCCCGGTTTAGCAATTTTTCAATCAAACAGCGGGGATTACTTTAATATATCTGTGAATAGTGCAGGTCAGCTACAGTTTGGAGCAAATGGAGCTACCATAAGTGGTAGTATTCCTGTGATGACGTTAGATGATGACAATTATAGTGTAGGGATAGGCACTTTATCTCCTAAGGCCGAGTTACATGTAAAAGGAATCGGTGGCAATGCTGATTTTTTTCTTCAGCCATCCACAGGTACCGGCTGGAATTTAGGAGCTTTGTCGGGTGCCGTTAACGACTTCAGGATTGCTAAATTTGACTCGGTTGCTTACACAGACTATTTAACGATTACTGCAGCGGCAGGTAATGTAGGTATTGGTACCACAACTCCGGCAGCTACCCTTCATGTAACAAATGCAACTAGTTCCGCAGTTTTAGTAGGCCTGACCGGAGGTACATTATCATACATGACAGTGAATATGCCAACAGCTTCCACTACTGCTGGAATTTTCCGTGTCAGAGACAATGGTTCTTCTGTAGCATATTTTGACAATCTCGCAGCTACTTATCAGCTTACTGTATATGGTGATGCTTATGCAAGTGGCGGAACTTGGACAAACTCCGATCGACAACTGAAACATGACATCAACCACTTAAATAGTGTATTGCCTGACCTGATGAAACTGAATCCTGTCAGTTATTACTTTAACACTCAAAACGAGGAGTATAAATACTTAAATCTGCCTGTTGAAAAACAGTTTGGTTTACTTGCTCAGGAAGTGAAGCAGGTATTCCCAAATGTAGTGCGCGAAACCGTTCAGTATGACGAGGAGGGCAAACTGCGCCCGCAGGCACTTCATTCTATGAACTACACCGAACTCGTGCCTATCGCTATCAAAGCTATTCAGGAGCAACAGCAGCAAATAGATGTGCTGAGGAAAGAGATCGAAGAATTGAAAAACAAATAAAACCGAAATCATGAAAAAAATAATTTCAATCATCTTAGCCGCCATGCCCGGACTGTTGTTTGCTCAATCAGCCGAGCGGCAAGTGATAGGTAGCGCAGGCGGATGGGCTTCCACCGCAACCGTGCAGGTATCCAGCACTGTGGGGGAAGCGGTCATAACTACCGGCACTTCCGCTACGGTTATCCTTACCCAAGGATTTCAACAGAACGATGGAGGGCCCGTAGGTATTGAAGACGTAAAAACAGGCTTGTCTATCAATGCTTTCCCAAATCCTTCCAAAGGGTTGGTTACATTGCAACTAAATGCCCCCAACGCTTTGGAAGTAACACTGCAAGTATTTGACATCAGCGGAAAACTCACTTCGCTCCCGGTACAAAAACTTCAAGTGAGTGAGGAGACTACCCTCCACATTGATTTCTCTTCAATGGCAGCAGGCAATTACTATGTGAAGCTATCTGATAAGGAAGGCAGCTTGCATCAAACTATTAAAGTTCAGAAGGTGGATTAATTCCTGCTCAGTACACTTATGTAATGCAATAAAACGGAGGTCGCTTGACCTCCGTTTTTGTTTTCTTCTGCTCCTCACTAATCCACCTCCAGCGAGAGACGGGCATCTATGTCTATTCCTATCAGACGACTACTCTCCTATTCTATGGGCATAGTAAACTTCCGATTCCGATTGGAGGAGTGAAGCCAATTCAAACAGTGGAAATGGGCGATGGGGCTGATGTTTGGGAGAGGGTATCATATCCCATCTCTTTCGCGGATGCGATCACTCCGCCTGCCCAAATTATTGGTTGGTTTCATGGCGATAAATTCAGAAATGGCGGCTCTGTTATAGATTATCGTATTGATACACCGGATCCATCGCTGTGCCGGGAGGCATTTCGAGGATAGATTTAAGAATACCATTACCGAGAGAATATACCCAACCGTGTAAGAAAGGTCGCTGCTCTTCTTTCCAGCACTTTTGTATAAGAGAGGTTTTGGCTAAGTTAATCACTTGCTCGTGCACGTTAAGTTCCACCATACGGTCGTAGCGCTCTTGCTCGGTGTGGAGGGTATCTACCTCCTTTTGGTGCAGCCTGTATATATCTTTGATGTTGAGCAGCCATTTGTTGATGATACCGAAGTCGTTATTGGTCATGGCCGCTTTTACACCACCACAACCGTAGTGACCGCAAATGATGATGTGTTTGACTTTCAGAATTTCTACCGAATAGTGCAGTACGGTGAGCAAGTTCAGATCGGTATTGACGACTAAGTTAGCCACATTGCGATGCACGAAAATCTCTCCCGGTTTGGTATTAGTTATTTCGTTGGCCGGCACGCGACTGTCACTACAGCCTATCCACAAAAACTCCGGCTGTTGAAGTGCTTCGAGGCGTTTAAAGAAATCGGGGTCTAACCGCGTAATTGCCTCCGCCCAGGTTTTGTTTCCTTCTAAAAGTTTTTCGTACGATTTCATAGCCGATAAGTTAGTCTTTAGTATTTGTCGCTGCGAGTAGCCGGAAATTGCGCTGATTCAAAACCGACTATAGCACTCGCGGGTATTTGTTACGGGTGCCAAAGAAAACGAATTTTTATTACAGCGAGGATAGTCTCGCTCGTAAAACGATTAGCGACTTAACCGTGAATAATGATAGCCAAAGTGTTTCAACATTTGGGCATGTATTGAATGGGCTTCTAACCAAGCACTTTACTCCAACCACAACTCTTTATAAAGAGAAAAGAATAACAGTCGCAATGAGACCCTTACCCGCGATGGCGGGAGGCTTACCTGCACTTGCGGGCATGGTTTCGGGGAAGGCAGGAATGATAGAAAAGGGTAAAAAGAGCGGTTTTGAAAGAAAAATAAGAGCTTGTGAACCACTAAGGGCAGTAAGAACATTAAGGGGATTACTTTTCTGGAGCGAGCTTTGAGTCAGCACCAAATGTTGAGGAGTCATTTCCAAGGTCTCTATAATGATTTTATAAACCCCATTTTCTTATCGAAACATTCAAAATTCCATTCTTTAACACCAAAACATTAAATATTTAAGCCTTTATAGAAATACAAGGATGCCGGCCGGAACCTTCCCCAACCAGTTAGGAACGGCAAAACACTGAGCAAGAATCTTCCCCAACTGGCTGGGAATGGTAAAAACGGCCTGAAACCCCTTAAAAACAGAGCATAAGTAGGGGCTTGCTGAATAATAGGCAAGCAGCAGTAAAATCAAAGGATTTGGAGCTAATCTAAGAGGCTTAAGGGATGTCAAATTCTTTCTCTTCAGACTTGAAAAATTTTTGCTTTGATCCCTTACTCCCCAGAAAATGACGCTGACCCAAAATAAGTCACCGTAAAAACACACGTGGTGCGAAGGCCTTAGGAACAGAACACCACAGTAAGGTGCCCAATTTTTATATTCCGCAGTGTGGGGATGAACAAAAAAAAACGTCCCACTTGGCTTAGCGGGACGTTTATAGAAATTTGAGGGAGTGGTTATTTCATCAATGTTACCGTTCCGCTAATGTCCTTATTGATGGCATCCCAGTAGGTTACTTTCATTTGATAGACGTAAGTATCTTCCGGTGCTTTTTTGCCATTGACCGTTCCATCCCATCCATGCGAGTTGGTGATGCCGTTTTGCTGGGAAGCATTGTAATACACTCTTTGCCCCCAACGATTGAAGATGCTGATTTCGATGTTGGTGGCACCGAGAATATCAAATTCAAAGAAGTCGTTGAGTCCATCATTGTTAGGCGAAAAGGCCGATGGAATGAATACAGAAGGCTGATTGAGCACTGTTACGGTGATAGTATCGGAGGCCATGCAAGAGTCGGCATTCATTACATACACGGTGAAAGTGGTGGTAGTGTGCGGAAATACATAAGGGGTAGCGCAGTTATCGGGTTGCGGGCATCCGCTAAAGTCAACCAATGAATCGGGGTTCCAGAAATAGTGGATGATATCGGTATCGGATGTAGCAGTGGCCACTAACTGGGTTTCCATGCCGGTGAGAATGGCTTGCTGGGTGACTCCGAGGCTTACGCTAATCTGGCTGGGGGCGGCTACGGTAAAGTCGGTACTGCCCTGGCAGCCGTTGGCATCGCTCACCAAGAGGATATAATCACCGGGGAACAATCCATTGAAATTGCCGGAAGATTGAGCCGAACCATTTAACAAGTAGTTATATGGCGGGAAACCACCGGAGACTATCGTATTTACTATTCCTGTAGCGGTGTTGAAACACTTCGCTCCGGTTACATCGGCAGTAACCAATATAGCATCGGGATCTACAAGTGTAGCATTGGCTGTTACAGAGCACGATTTGCTATCGGTGACGGTGAGTGGGTATATGCCTGCTACCAAACTACCGGCAGATAATCCGGTTTGCACCGGAGTAGTGCCCCACTGGTAGGTGTAAGGGCCTGCTCCGCCACTGACAATGGCTGAGACGGAGCCGGAATTGCCCCCGTGGCAAATAGGGTTAAAGGTTCCTACGCCAACAATAATTTCACTTCCCTGATTGACTACAAAGGTGGCGGCCTTCATACAGCTATTTTGGTCGGTTACAGTCACAGAGTAGGTATCTGCCGTAGCGTTTTGGAGGTCTTCGCTCACTGCGCCATTGGTCCAAGAATAGGTGTAGGTAGGCGTTCCTCCGCTTACTGTAATATCAACCGCTCCGGTCGCTTCTCCAAAACATACGGCATCGGTTACCGTGCCGCTGATGTTGAGTTGAAGTGGTTCTGTAATCTGGATGCTGTCGTAAGTAAAACAGCCATTTGAATCTGTCACCTGCACTACATATTTACC
>CAZQYO010000067.1:0-11349 GCA_964597415.1 uncultured Chitinophaga sp. | reverse complement strand
GTACTTATCCCATCTTATGGGATAGGAGCGCCTATAAGATGGGCGTACTTATCCCTACTTAATATAGCGATAATAACCGAAACAGAGATGTCTTACTAATTCTAAATGCAATGGAAAAATCAAAAAGGCCAAAACCAAAAATCATTACTTTACTTGATACCGGAAAACTGTTGAGGGAATACTTTGACTGGCACCGCATACACCAGAGTGCCTTGTCACGCAAAATCAAGCGAGCGCCCAAAACGGCTTTAGCCAAAATAAAATCTTCAAAGGGAAATAGAAATTCGGTTAAAGCAAACGGCAATGCGTTTTTGTGCAGCGAATGAAGAATTGCCAATAGTGAATTGAAATCCAACAGACCTTTAAATCTTGTCCTCAAACAGCGCTAAAGTACGCCCGCCCGTGGGAGAGTGATGTGCCCCAAGTGGCAGCAGTAAGGCGCCAAATATTTTAAAATTTCGTTTTACTAAGCACGCACCTATAGGCAAGGTTGGTTACGAGTGGTAAAATCTGTTTTGCCGTTTCTCACCTGATTAGCTACAGCCCCCAATTGCTTCTTCCCTTCTATTGAATATAAAAAAGCCTTTTGCAGAGTAACTCCATCGCCTTGAGGATTTCCATCCGATTAGGTCTTTCTGGCTTTCTTGTAATAATTCCAGAGAAAAATAGTTCCTGCCACCCCTAACATAAATAGGGTGATAGAAATCAATTCGCTTTGTTTAAAATTCATTCCCAAAACGGGGTAGAGTTCTCGACCCGATAAATCCCTCCACTGCTCGATAGAATATCGCTGAATACCAATTAATATCATAAAAATGGTAAAGATTATGCCGGGTAAATAAGTCAGTCTTTTCCGCAGACTCCACAGAATAAGAAAGATAACCGCGCACATCAAAAACTCATAAATGGGAGTGGGGTATGCCGGATGCGCCAGACGATAACAATGCTCCTCGATACAACCGGGAATAGGAACTCCTTCATTAATAATATTGTGATCGTAGTAATTGCTCCAAAGAAATTGGGGCATCCAATCGGGCTTAGGGGCCAGGTTGGCTACGCCCCAGTCGCCATCACCCGCAGTTTGGCACCCCAAGCGACCAATTCCATTGGCTAAAATAAATGCGGGAGCTATAGAATCGAAGAAATGCCCGATGTGAATTTTCTTCTTCCAAGCATATATGCCAAAGCCTATGCCCGCACAGATAAGGCCGCCATAGATAGAAAGCCCGCTGGTGAGAAAGCCCACCGGATCTGCCCAAAAGCGGTCGTAGTTTTCACCGCTCTCCAGAAAATTAAAAAGCACCGACCCCAGCACTCCGAGCACAGCAGCTATCACTACTAAATCTCCAATATTGTCTGAAGGATAAATCTGTATGGTGCGCACTTCCGGCTTTAGGAGTTGCTCCTTCTTTTTTGACCAATAGTAATAGTATGCCAAAGCACCACCACCTAGAATCCCCCCTATCCAACTGCCAAATTGCAGAGAGAGCATGTACTCTTTTAAGCCTAACTTGTAGGTGCTCAGTTCGGGTTGGTAAATGATTATCCCTATCAGCTTAAAGAAAACGATAAAGCCGAAAAGGAAGTAAAAAATCAGTTCGCCAGTGCTGGGCGCATCGCCTACACTTATCTGCTTATCCTGACCTTTCATTAGCCCGAGTTTTTCTCGTCTGCGCATTTCCATAGCGGCCAGTGTAGCCGCTACAAAAAAGCCTACAGCCACCCAAAACCCATAGCTGTAAATAGGCAAAAAGCGATAGTCTGCCGCAGGAGCGTGGTGAAAAATTTCATAGATAAAATCGGTAATCTTAGCGTAGCAACGGAGCAAAATCATTTTTATAAATTTTATCGCTTTGGATCAAAGTCAGCTAAACTCTAACTGCCCGACCGGGTGAATAGAACATCAACTCTTACTACATCAGGCCATGCAAACCATCATTTCGCCTTTCACGCAGCCGGAATCTGAAATCTCCTTTAATGAAACCGTCTGAATAGTGTTTATTAAGTGTTCCTCAAAAGGGATGGCTATCTTGATGTAGTTATCGGTAAAGCCGTACATCCGGCCCTCATCATTTTCGGCTTCCAATAACACTTCGCGCACCGTGTTCAAGTGCTCGCTGTAAAACTTTCTCTTTTTCTTTTCCGAAAGGATTCGCAGCATTTTGTTTCGCTCTTTCCGCTCGGCCATTGGTACTATCGCATCCATCTTTACTGCCCGGGTATCGGCTCTCTCACTATAAGTAAACACGTGCAGATATGAAATGTCCAACTGATTGAGGAAATTATAGGTTTCCAGAAAATGCTCCTTCGTTTCTCCGGGGAAACCCACAATTACATCCACTCCTATGCAGGCGTGAGGCATCAATGACTTTATTTTCGCCACCTTTTCTTGATATAGCTTGGTCAAATACTTCCTTCGCATCAACTTCAGTATTTTATCGGAACCTGATTGTAAAGGAATATGGAAATGCGGCACAAAGTTTTTGCTGGCGGCCACCCACTCAATGATTTCGTCCGTCAGTAAATTAGGCTCAATCGAGGATATTCTCCAACGCTCTATTCCCTCTACTTTTTCCAGTTCTTTTACCAACTGATGTAAACTTTCATCCGTGCGGTCATTTCCATCGGTAGTTTTGCCAAAGTCGCCAATATTTACTCCGGTCAGCACTACTTCTTTTACTCCCGTAGCAGCTACCTTTTTTGCAATCTCTACGGTATGAGCGATAGAGTTACTGCGGCTTTTGCCCCTTGCTAAAGGGATAGTGCAGAAAGAGCAGAAATAGTCGCAGCCATCCTGTACCTTCAGGAAACTCCGCGTGCGCTCACCGTACGAAAAAGCATCTGCATAAAAGGTTACGTTATTAATGTCGCCACTAATTACCAAAGGGCTTTCCTGCTCTTCTAAGCGATCTATAAATTCGTGAATTCTAAATTTCTCGTTTGCCCCTAACACTAAATTCACCCCTTCAATTTGAGCTATTTCTCCCGGTTTCAATTGCGCATAGCACCCCACCACAATCACTTTAGCCTCCGGGTTAGTGCGTCTGGCGGTTTTTACAATGTATCGTGTTTCCTTATCCGCATTCTGCGTGACCGAACAAGTGTTGATGATGTAATAATCCGCCCGGTCGCTAAACTCCACTTTCTGAAAACCATTATCCACCAAGGAGCGCCCAATAGCCGATGTTTCGGAGAAATTGAGCTTGCAACCCAGCGTATGTAAAGCTACTTTGCGATGGTAAAACATAGGGGCGCGAAAATACAAATTACAGGAGGACTTCGTATATTTTCATAAGGCCTTGTTCTGCCGTTGTTTAATGCCTATCTGTTTTTAGTTTCGCATCTTGCATAGTGCCGCAAATAGCAATTTGTTTACAGAGATGGAAAGAGGAAATAAATTATCGGGGGTAATCAAACCACCCGAGGACAAGAAAATGCGGCAAACTCTGACCAAATAATAGTACGCATAAGTTTTTGAAAATAGAGTCAGGTTCTTATATTTGCGTCCCTTTTTACCGAAAGGGCTGATGAGATTTTGGCAAAAAAACCGCTAATAAAGCCCGGGACAAGGGGAATTGAGGGGCATAGTTCAAGGGTAGAATAGCGGTCTCCAAAACCGTTGATGTCAGTTCGAATCTGGCTGCCCCTGCAAAAACGATCAAAACAGTAGGAAGTTCGCTGTAAAAAGGAAAACAGCGGACAGAGAACTAAAAAACATAGAATGGAAAAGATTAGACTGTATGTTATTGAAGCTTATGACGAGCTGATGCATAAAGTAACCTGGCCAACTTGGGCAGAGTTGCAAGAGAGTTCGGTGGTAGTGCTGATAGCAGCCCTTATCATTTCCCTTTTGATCGTAATGATGGATATTGCCTTCAAAGCGGGAACTCAGGAGATTTACAAAATGATTATAGGGTAACCATGACAGAAGACAGAAAAATATATGTGACGAGGGTGATCAGCGGGCAAGAGAAAAAGATTTGCGAGCACATTATGCTGGAAGTAAATCGTTCTGGTTGGGATAAAATAGTGACAAATATTCTGGTGCCTACCGAAAAGGTATATACTATCAAAAACGGGAAGAAAACCATTAAAGAAAAAACACTGTATCCGGGCTACATATATATACAGGTGGACGATAAGAAGATGACACAGGAAATATGGACCAATATCCGTCAGGTACACGGAGTGCTCGGTTTCTTGGGAGTGTTATCGAAAGGGGAAGAACTGAAAATGCTTGGTAAAGCAGATGAAATGCTGGAAGGCGGAGAAACAATGGCAGAGCCTTTTATCATCAATGAAGATGTGAAGATTGTAGATGGCCCTTTCAATGACTTTATCGGAACAATAGAAGAAATTAATCCGGAAAAGAAAAAGTTGAAAGTAGTAGTAAAAATATTTGGCAGAAAAACACCGGTAGAGGTGAGTTTTATGCAGGTAGATAAAATCAGTTAACCGATAAAAAGTAAGCGGGAAACCGCAATCAACAATTAAACAAATTAAAATGGCAAAGGAAATTCAAGCGTTTATTAAGCTACAGGTGAAAGGCGGACAAGCTAACCCAGCTCCTCCCATCGGGCCGGCATTAGGTTCCAAAGGGGTAAACATTATGGAGTTTTGTAAGCAGTTTAACGCCCGCACGCAAGATCGTATCGGAAAGATTCTCCCTGTAGTAATTACCGTGTATAGTGATAAGAGTTTTGAGTTTATCATTAAAACACCTCCGGTAAACGCACTTTTGATGGAATACACCAAAAAGCAAACGGGGTCTGCTGAACCTAACCGTAAAAAGATAGGAACAGTGAGTCGGGATATTATTCGCAAAATAGCAGAAGAGAAGATGCCCGACTTGAATTGCTTTTCAGTGGAAGCAGCGATGAGTATGGTAGCGGGTTCCGCAAAAAGCTCAGGCTTTCAAATTGAAGGAGAATAAACAAACACTTATCTTATCTCCTCTCCACCGATTACCGATGCAGGGGGGGGGTAAATCATAATTTTTTTATAAACCGAGGAAGGGTACTCATTGACCCGTATCACCTCAAAAACCAGAATCAATGAAACTGAGTAAAAAAAGAAAAACAGCCCAGGGCAAGGTAGATGCCACTGCACTGTATTCACTTACCGATGCTGCCAAGCTGGTAAAAGACATTACTACCTGCAAGTTCAACGCCTCTGTTGATTTGCATATTCAATTAGGGGTGGATCCCAAAAAAGCGGACCAAGCAGTAAGAGGCACTACGGCATTACCTCACGGTACCGGCAAAACCAAGCGGGTACTGGTGCTTACATCTCCAGATAAGGAGGAAGAGGCCAGGAAAGCCGGTGCTGATTATGTAGGTCTCGAAGAGTTTATTACCAAAATCGAAAAGGAAAACTGGATGGACTTTGATGTGGTGATAGCCACTCCAAATGTCATGGCCAAGTTGGGTAAAATCGCCCGTATCTTAGGCCCTCGCAACCTGATGCCGAACCCTAAATCGGGAACGGTAACTCCTGATGTTGCAAAGGCTGTAGATGAAGTAAAAAAAGGCAAAATCGCTTTTAAGGTGGACAAGTTTGGCATCGTTCATTCCTCTATCGGGCGCGTTAATTTTAGCCCCGATCAGATTAATGAGAATGCTACTGCGTTATTGCAGACCTTAGCAAAATTGAAGCCTGCCACTGCCAAGGGCATTTACTTCAAAGGCATCAGCATGGCCTCGACCATGAGCCCCGGAATTAATGTTGATTACAAAACCGTGGCAGGACTATAATTCTATCACCATTCAAAAAAACTAGTGACCGATGGATAAGAATCAGAAAAACCAAGAAATTGCCGTACTGAAAGAGAAGTTCAGCAATACACAATATTTTTACTTGTGCGACCCTCAGTCGCTCAATGTAGAGAGCACCAATAAGTTTCGTAGAATGTGCTTTAACTCAGGTATCGAATACCGGGTATCAAAGAACACTCTTATTCGCAAGGCTTTGGAGCAAGTTGGCGAAGGATATGAAGCGGTTTTCCCACTATTAGAAGGGCAAACAGGTGTTATGTTTTCAGCAGACGGAGCTTCTCCGGCTAAATTGCTAAAAGAATTCCGCAAGGGTGGAGATAAGCCGGCTTTGAAAGGGGCTTATATAGATACCGCTGTATTTATAGGTGACAACCAGTTGGAAATATTATCACAGCTGAAGAGCAAAGCAGAATTGCTGGGAGAAATTATTGGTCTGTTACAGTCTCCTGCACGCAATGTTATCTCTGCTTTAAAAGGATCTTCCTCACAAAAAATTGCCGGTTTGGTAAAAGCACTCGAAGAAAGAGCACAGTAATACTACCAACCATAAATCATAAAAAGCCGGTCAAATGCTGACCGGCTTTTTTTATTTCCGGAGAGTTTGCCAGATATAAATTCTCCACTATTCTGAAAACATTTAGTACTTTTAATTCATGTGGGATGGAATGGAACACTTTCTGCAATTTACCCGTGGCGAACGGAACGCCTGCATTGCATTATTGGTCATCACGTTAGTACTGTTCATCGCCCCTTATGCGTATATCTTTTTCGTTCCCGTTGAGAGTGTTTCCCCGATAATTGATGATAAGGAAGTAAGTAATTTTATTGCTGAATATGAGCGAAGCACAAAACCTGAAGAAAAAGACCAAACGGCAGAGAATGAATATAATCCGTACCTCGGCATAGATGCGGAAAGGAATCCCATCAAAAAGGATACACGGGTGGTAGATTATTTTTCCTTTGACCCTAACTTAATAGGAATTACAGAATGGATAAAGCTCGGTTTTAGCCAGAAGCAGGCTGAGTTAATAGAGCGATACAAAGCCAAAGGAGGTAAATTCTATAAACCTGAAGATTTGAAAAAGATGTATGTAGTGAGCGATAAGGACTACGAGCGATTGGCTCCCTATATTATCATTCAGAAACAGGAATATCCCAAAAGCATCTTCAAAAGAGATTCATCAAGATATGCCAAAGTGATTTACATTGTTGACATCAATACGGCTGATTCATCTCTATTTGAAAGACAGAGAGGAATAGGTCCTGCTTTGGCGCGAAGAATTATAAATTATCGGAATCGTCTCGGAGGTTTTGTATCTGTGGAGCAAATCAGTGAAGTATGGGGTTTGCCGGACAGCACTTATCAAAGTTTGCGTTCTAAAATGACTGTGACTGACGCGAAAGTAAATCAAGTGAACATCAACACCTCCAACATGGAAACAATGCGCTTACATCCGTATATCAATTATTCTTTAGCAAGAATTATATACAACTACCGACTACAACACGGTTTGTATTCTGACATTTCAGACCTGAAGAAATTAGTTCCTGTGACGGATAGCATCTATAAAAAGTTAGCGCCTTATATCACCGTGCAATGATTAACGCAACAAAGTAACGGCTCCTTTATATTTTCGACTTTCTCCATCCAGAAAATTAATGAGTACCACATAGGTATAAACTCCCGGAGGAACTGCCTTGCCGGCATATGTGCCATCCCACCCCTGGGTGACATTGTACGATTCAAATACCTTTTCGCCCCAGCGGTCAAACACCGTCATGTTGTAATAGTTGAGTCCTACTGCAAACACATTAAAGTAATCGTTTTGTAAATCACCATTCGGAGTAAAGGCATTGGGAATAAATACTTGCTTATCGGCTAATACATTCACCTTCACATTACCGGTGGCGGTGCAGCCGTAAGCATCGGTGACTGTTACCTGATATTTCATACTCCTTACGGCTCCAAAGTTCGGAGCATCACAATCGGTGCAACTCAAGTAATTACTCGGTGCCCAGTTATAAGTATAAGTGCCCGAAGAGGGTTGCACTGCTATGTTTAAAGGTATCTCCGTTCCAAACTTTACCGAATCAAACACGAGCGATTGAAGCACTATCTCTGCGGGTTCAGTAATCGTAATGGAAGTATCGGAGGCACAGTTATTGGCATCGGATACCGTGACGGCATAAGTGCCGGCCGGTACTCCTATCAATGCACTGCTTGTTTTACCTCCTGTCCATAGATAATGGTATGGTGCATTACCTCCGGTAGTAGATAAAGTGATGGAGCCATCCGAATATCCAAAGCAAGACACTTCCTGTACATTATCAATTGAAATAAGTACCTCTGTGGGAGATGAAACACTAAAGGAAGCAGAAGCAGTGCAGGTGTTGGCATCTGTTACTGTTACCTCATAGCTGCCGGCAGTAAGCCCCGTAGCGGTAGCCGAATTCTGTGGCGGTGTTGTATTCCAAACAAAGGCATAAGCCGGAGCACCAGTATTGGCGGTGGCCGTGATAGAAGCATCTCC
Organism: uncultured Chitinophaga sp.; assembly: GCA_964597415.1. Taxonomy (GTDB): domain Bacteria; phylum Bacteroidota; class Bacteroidia; order Chitinophagales; family LD1; genus Bog-950. Next base: position 3,044 of record CAZQYO010000067.1, on the reverse strand, counting down.
TGACTGATAGCAACTTTCGTCTGTGGCATTGGACAAAGCAATTACAGGGTTCGGATTGACCGTTACCGTGATACTGTTACTTATATACTGACAATTAGCTGAATCTATGGCTTGCATACTAAAGCTGCCGGACTGTGATGTCGTCACTGAATTAGAAGTGCTGTTATTGCTCCATTGATAAGCAGTAAATACAGAGTCAGCACTCAGGGTTACGCTTCCTCCATCACAAAAACTGACCGGTCCATCGGCACTGATGGTGGTAGCCGCAGGTGGGTTAAAAGTTACCGTCAGCACATTGCTCAGATATTGACAGCCGTTAGCAGCTACCGCCCCCATTGAAAAACTGCCCGGTTGAGAAACATTGATAGTGTTAGCCGTGCTGCCATTGCTCCATAAATAACCTGCAAAAGCAGAATCCGAAACAAGGTCCACATTACCTCCTGCGCAAACCGGGATAGCCCCCAATGCACTGATAGTTGTTGCTGCGGGAGCATTTACCGTTACGTTCACCGAGTCCAAATCATAACATCCGTTCTGCAACATTCCCATAATATACATAGAGGTGACCGGTGAGGTATTCCCGTTAATAGAAGAATACATCGGTTGAGCTGAAGTAGAATCGGAGAGATGTAAAGAAGGTTGCCAAATGTATTGCGCTCCGCTTATCGCGGCAGTTCCTAACTGAACCGTGCCGCCTGAACAAACCGTCACATCCGGTCCGGCATCGGCTACCGGATTTGGATTAATGGTAAGTGTGCCGCTCACTTGTGGAGAGGTGCAACCATTGTCCACTGCATCTAATGTGATGTTTTTCTGTCCGGTGCCGTTCCATACTACCTGATAAGGCCCTTGCCCCGTTCCACTCAGCACAGTTCCCCCGTCAAAGCCCCAAGTGTAGGAAGCATTTGTTGCAGAATTACCGGTGTAGGTGATGATTACCGGCTGATTTTCACATACCGTGTCGGGTGAAATAGTGAACGATTGTAAGCCTCCTCCCTGCACCGTAACTAAAATGGTATCGGACGCGGAACAAGACCAACGGTCAGCCACCTGAACAACATACGGAGTAGTAACCGTTGGGCTAACTGTATAAGTATTGAGGAGGGAACTCCCCGGTGACCATGAATAGGAGTAAGGTGTAGAACCTAATAAGGTAGAGGCACTCAGCGTAACGCTGTTACCACCGCAGATGGTCGTGTCATTCGAAACTGTTAGTTGGGGACAAAGATTTACTTCTATAACTGAAACACTATTTCTGTTACAAGGTAAATCGTTCCATTGGCCGGAAGAATATATCTGCGCACAATCTTCCCCATACTGGCAACGCCACGCTTCACTGCTTGAGCAACCTCCTAACCAATCAGGAATACTGCAACAGGATGCTCCCTGCCCATTATTATTAGGTTCACCGGAAGCCCAGTTGAGATAAGACATAGGAGTTCCATCTAAGGTGATCCAATTGCCTTCAGTAATTTCATCACTATAACCTACCCAAACCGCATCCACAGATGAAATAACTCCTGCGGCATTCAAGGCGGCCACTACCGCTGCATTTTCAGCAGCATCATTAAATACTACTAAATGCGCTCCTAACTGTTGGGCCGCCTGCTCAGATTGGTTGGCATTCTGAGAAGTGGGGTTGATGAAATAAAGGCTACAATCTTGCCCCACCACTCCGGTTAATTCATAATATCCGGCACCGGTAAAAGCAGTTCGGATAGCCTGAAGGTTGCAGGTGGTGGTAACGGGCGGAGGACAATTCTTCATACTCACTGCAATACTATCTTCTGCATAACAACCCCAGCGATCGGTTACATGAACCGTATAGGTGGTAGCAACAGCCGGAGTAACCGTAGCCGTGTTGGTCACAGAACTTCCGGGAGTCCAGCTATAGGTATAGGGGGTAGAACCAAGAATAGTAGAAGCTGAAAGAGTAATAGTGCCGCTGGGGCAAACACTGGTGTCGGGACTGGTGGTTAGCTGGGGGCATAGGTTCACCTCAATCAATGAAATACTGCTGACATCACATCCCAAATCGTTCCAATCTCCGGAGCCGTACATCTGCACACAATCTTCTCCATTTGTGCAGCGAATATCGGGAGGCTGGCAACCGATGATTGGAATATTGCAGCAACTTGGATGCAGATCGTTGGGTTCATTTGCTGCCCAGTTCGTGTAATTGACCGGGGCACCATCTAACCAAATAAAGGTTCCCTCTTGTGCCGCATCGCTTAGCCCAATCCAAATAGTATAATTACTCGGACTGTAAGGGCTGTTGTAAAGAGCCGCCAATACATCTTGATTTTCCTGCGCGGTTTGAAAGGAAACCATGTGTGCGCCAAATTGCTGGGCGTTCTGTTCCGATAAAGTAGAAGACTGAGAAGTAGGATTCACAAAGTACATACTGCAAGGCTGTGTGGGCACATCGAGCATATAATAACCTGCCCCTGTAAGTGCTGCACGGATGCCCGCTGTGTCACAACCGGGCGATTGAGCCGAAACTCCGAGAGTTAAACAAATGGCGGCTGCGAATAATAGTTTCTTCATCGGTAAAATAAATTAAAGCCGTCAAAAATAGCAGGCTATTAAATACTCTGTTAGTATCCGGCATTAAATTAATGTGCTAAACGGAAGGAGAGGTGTAAAGCTGATAAAACGTTGTATGCAGTTTTTTAAAAAAACTTGCTATTAAGCGAAGGTTTAAAGAGGCAGCGAAGCAGCTATAGCTTTCCAATCTCTTAGAATAGTAGTTTAAAATCCTAAATACCTTCGGAAGTTCTTCCGACACATTTTGGCAACAGAAAATAGCTTCGCAATGAAAGATTTCGGAATGAACGAAGTCAACTTTCTGAAGAACTAATAGGGGAAATAAAGCGGGACTAAAGGGAGGCGGTGCTTAACTCTGTGACCTCCGCCTTGGGGTAGTAATTTTCAATAGATTCCAAGAAATCTTTAGCATCATCCTCTTTGTAAAAAATACCTACAAAAACTAAATAGTTGGTATCCTTTGCATCGGAGATAGTCTGCACCATAACTTCACGACC
>CAZQYO010000066.1:5562-11384 GCA_964597415.1 uncultured Chitinophaga sp. | reverse complement strand
TGATGTCGAGTTTAATCACCGCATACTGACTCATCGGGTTGGGAGCGATAACTACGGTAGGATTTACGACTAACTTATCTACCCCGCTTGGTTCTAAGAGTATCACCTCGGCATCATTCGTCATTACGGGGCTGTTGTAATCGAAGTAAATAGCCGCCCCGTCTGAAATAACATGCCCGGCAGCTAATCCGTTGACGGAGTTAATCGCAAACCTCACAAAGCCGTGGCTCCCCGGTTCGTCTGCAGTAGCATAAGGCAACATAATATCAGAGAATTTAAAATTCACTTCGTTGCCATTGGAAGTCACTATACATGGATGGCTGCTGCCCAGCATTTCGAAACTACTCATGTCAAGGTCGGTCGAAATCAGATCATTGACTACCACATTCACCGCAGGAGCATTGCCTTCGTTTTGGAAATTGATGACATACTCGATGCGCTGATTCGGTTCAATAGATGACACTAATTGATATTGCGGATTATCGTAGTTGGTCACATAAGCCAATTTATTGTTAGGATCCCAACTGGCGGTGTAAGCCTGATGAATGGTATCTACGTTGTTTACAAAATCAATGTCATTACAGTTGGCATCGGGGATAACGTTCACTAAGGTAAACGCAGGTGTGCCAACGGCTGTGGATGGGTCTGCATTAAAAGTAACCCAGTAATAAGCGCACTGTCCGGGGAGCAGGCTTCCCATATTCCAAGTCACTGTGTGGGTAGAGGTATTAATAGAACTCTGTACCGGTGAAGCAGTGTTAAAGATAAGTGTGTTCGGATAGAACATATTGACCGTTCCGGCACTTACAGAAGTCCCGATGTTACAAACCTGAATACTGTACCAAGCAGGATAACCGGCAGTGACAGTGGTATGGGGAGTCACATTTATAGAGAGGTTACAATTGCCCGGAGGGCAGTTTATCCCAAAGTTATTGCCACTGTAATAAGTTCCCGGAGTGGTGGCAGCCACCGAAATGTTGGTTGGGGCTAACGCGCAAGACTGATAGTTGTTGGCAGATATAGTTACTGTGTACAAATCTCCAAGGAGAGTGACACAGTATTCGCCATTCGCATTGGTATAAGCATTGTGAGCAGGTGCTCCGTTAGTTCCGGTAATCATCACATGCACATTCGGAATTCCCGATTCGGTAGAATCTTGCACTCCATTGCCATTGGCATCATAATATACTACTCCGCATACATGCACCACGTTGCAATTGAAGCCGAAGTTGTACCCGCAGAAGGTGCCGCCATTTGCTCCATGAATATAATAACTGCCGCCATTCTGATTGCCATTGCTGTTTGGCGTAAGCGGAACAGTGGCAATACAGCCCGATTGGCCGGTCGCATATACGCTATAATTTCCCGCTGTAGTGATAAACACATAATGCCCATTGGAGTCTGTAGTAACTACGTGGTTGCCGATGTGTACCTGTGCCCCTGCTATCACGGTTTCATTTCCATCTAAAATTCCGTTGTTGTTTAGATCGTTGAACACAATTCCGCAAATCGTATCATTCACATTATTACAAGTCACTACGGTGATTACGTGTGTGTATGAAATTTGACAAGTACCGCCAAAGATGGTGAGTACTACCGTATAAGTGCCGGGAGAAGAGTAATGATGATCGGGATTCAGCAACTGCGAAGAAGAACCATCTCCAAAACTCCAGTAAGCTCCGGTGTAATTACCGGTAGAAGTATTGCTAAACTGCACTGTTCCGCAATTGGAACTCATTTGATACCAAGCAAACTGTGCCTGGCAAATGCCCGAGTTCTGACCTACCTGCACGGAATCGCAGAAAGTGCTGGTGCAACCGTTGGCGGTAGTCATGGTTAGGCAAACATTATATAATCCATTATTCGCATACTGATGCGTAGGAGAAAAAGCCGTAGAACTGTCACCATCGCCAAAAGACCATACCCAACTCACTAGACTGCCGGTTCCTCCGGTAGAGAGATTATTAAACACAATCCCTCCGTTTGCATTGGTAGAGTATATCCAGTTGAAATTAGCGTGACATCCGCCTCCGGTATTTGACCCCACTACAACACTGTCACAGTATGTGCTGGTGCAGCCATTAAATGTAGAAACCGTGAGGCAAACCCCATACACGCCCGGTGAAGAGTAAGTGTGATGCGGGTCAAAGTTGGTGCTGCTGGTACCGTCACCAAAGGTCCATAGATAAGTGGCATTTGTATTAGCGGTATTGGACTGATTGGTGAAATAAATAGTCAGATAATTGGATGGCACGAATGACCACGAGAACTGTGCGTGACAACCGGTATTCCCTCCGCTGGCCGGCACGGTTACATATTGGCAAAACGTATCGGCACAAATAGTACCGGATATGGTAACAGTGAGGCATACATGATAAACATGCGCTGTAGTGTCGGACGGATAATGGTGAGTAACATAATGGGAAGTGGAAGTGGTATCGGTGTTATCGCCAAAATTCCAGTGGTAAACCGCACCGTTGGGGTTGGCATTGCCGGAGAAGGCTACCGTGCCTCCCGTAAAGGTGAACTGGAATCCGGCACTCACGTTGCACGGGTTCGTATTGCTCACCGTAATAGTCTGGCAAAGAGAATCCACACAATTGGTGTTGGGGATATATACATAAGAACAAACGGTGTAGGTGCCGGGGTTAGCGTAAACATGGGTTTGGTGTGTGCCGCTGCCGCTGGTGCCATCACCGAAAGAGAGGTAGTGATTAGCCGTTGAGTTAGTATCGGCCAGTTCAAAAACAACAGTGTCGTTGCTGTGAATTGCATAGGCCCAGGCCGGGGTGATAGCGCATAAATTAACTACCGCTGTGATGCAGGCTGAATCGCAGAAAGTCTGATTAGCTCCGTACAAATACAGACAAACCTGATAAGTGCCGGAAGGGAGATTCTGTGACGCGAAATGATTGGCCGCTCCGGATTGTGTTTGCACCAAATTGCCATTGCTGTTCCAGATGTACCAAGTATATAGGTTGTTAGAATCCACTCCGGTTGAAGTGCTGTAAGCGTGTATGCTTCCGGTATTAGTGGTGTAATAATTCAATCCAGCTACTCCGCAAGAAGTATTGCCGGGTATAGTAATGTGCATACAAGTATCTGTGCATAGATAAGGAGGAGTTGAATTAGCAGCATAAAGTTTTAAGCAGAACAAGTGCGTTCCGGGGCTGATGTTGCTATAAGTAAAAGAAGTATTGGGATTGATGTTTGAAATGGCCGCCCCGTCCATTGTCCATTGATACTGTGTGCTGATATGAGTTCCGGTGGAGGTGCTTTGGAGTATAATTGTTCCCGGAGAAGTTTGATAGGTAAAAGCGGGATGTATGCCGGCACAAGCCGTATTCACAATCGTTACATCTTGGCAATAGTATCCAAGACAGCCATTGGCATCAGTTGCTTGCATACATACATGATAAGTTCCTTGTCCCGGGAATACATGCACCGGTGATGCCCCTGTCACATTTGGTGAACCATCGCCAAAACTCCAGTGATAGCTGAAGGGGGGATAGTTGCCGGAAGCCGCTCCATTAAACGTTACGGTATCTCCATGAATGGAGAAATTGTAAGTAGCAACCACCATCCCTTGGCAATAATCTACGGTGATGCAAGAAGTGTCAGTGCATTGACTTGCAGAACCCGACAGTTGAGCGGTTTCGTATAAACACACTGTATAAATGCCGGGGCTGTTATACACATGCGTAGGGTTCTGTTGGCTCGAAGTGGTGCCGTCACCGAAACTCCAATAGGTGGAAGTGGACTGCCAACCCTGAGCAAACATAGAGGAGTCCACAAACTGGTAAACATGATTAGGATTGATGAAAGATCCCGCCTGAGCAGTTACCCCACAAGGGACTTGTGCTTGAGTGTAGGCGACAGAACAACACGCCATCAACAGCAGTAGAAATTTGGAATAGGTTATCATGAGTTGAGATTTTAATGAGGAAATTGTTTCCATAGTGTTTGATTCATTGACATACCAAACGTACGACAGCGTTGCGGCAATGGTTGTATTATCTTGTTCTTTTCTTACCTGCCCAAATCTTTGTTATCTACCCCCACCAAGGGAGCCAGCCAAGTTCGATAGCGAAGCACTTCTCCATCCTCTACTGAGGCCTTGACCGGAGTAGTTACAAATTTTCTGATTTCCCAATAGAGCCTTTTATCCTTCTCTATATCCCGCTTCTTCATTTTCAACAACAAATTGAGTACAAAATTCTCTCGCTTGTAGTCTGACTGAGAGAGTAGTTCTCCAAACTCTTTTTTTACCTGTTCAACCCTTTTTTCGGCTGTTTCTTTATCTCCCGATTCAAACTGCATCATGCACTCTGCCACCAAAATTTTCAATTTGAAAGAAGGGTCTGCCTTTTTGTAATAGTCATTGCCGTTCAACTTAATTAGGTTGCGGATAGCTTCATTGGTTTTGCGCTGAAAGAATAACAGAGTGGCCTTATTGAGATAAATAAAGAACTCGTAGTAACTGTTTTTCTTTCCTTTCATTTCCTTCTCCAATTCCTCCAGTGCTTTTAAACCACGCTTAATATCCAACTGTGCGTAGTTTATCACCAGAGCATTATAATAGAAAAAAAGATACTTATCGTACAGCAGATTATTGAAGGCACTCAACTCCTCTCCAAGTGTTTCGGCATAATCGAGACTCTCACGAAACTTTTGGTTTTTAAATAAAGCATTCACGATATACACCAACATCTGTAATCGCACTTCGTGATTTTCCTTATCAAACCAGTTTTCGCTAATAAACCTTTTGTAGGTACTCAACATATACCTCTCTAACTCTTCAAAATTGTGGTTTTGAATTAATACCTGACTTACTGCGCGAAATACTCTCGTCTGAAAACTTTTACTTCGTTTCATGGAGTCGTCATTAGCAAACTCCTTAATAGTATTGTCCAACATTTTCAGCAAACTCAAATCCCGCTTTCCGAAGTTTTGCGATAACTTAAGGCGATAAGTCACTGTGGCCAATACCTGATCCGCATCGCGTATCTGATTTAGTTTTTCCGAATTTTGCTTTCGGAGTTGAATATATTTTTCCGGATTGATTTCCGGCAAGTCAGCCGATAATCTTACAAAGTTGGCATAGATCATATCTAACATCTCGAAGTTCTCATTTCGCGCTGCTCTTCGCTCTGCCTTTTTGAGATAATACAAAGCTAAATGAGGCTGGTTGCGGGTTAAAAAAATATGATATAAGCTGAGGCAGAGATAGAGATTATTGGCATGGTGCTTTTCAAAGTGAAGCAATGCGAGATTGTAGCCGATATCTTCCTGCAAACGGTTCTTTAACCGATAAAAGGAATTTTTATCAGACCCTTTATATAGCTTTTTGAAAATAAAATTATCACTGTAGTTCTCCCCTGCTTTGCGGATGTAATCGAACAGTTGAATATCTTTTCGCTCCATAGAAGAGTTGGTGCTGTTGAGCCACAGTTTGAAATGTCTGATTTCTTCTTTATTCAGCACTGCTATTGCTTGATTCAAAATGTCCATAGTGTTGTTTTTGAACGGGTAAGAAACAAAGATAAAATATCCCATTAATTGCAACGAAGTTGATAGCTTCACTGTCAAATAAAACATGAGCAAAAAATATTTACTCTCACTTCTTAGCAGTGCCGTTATTTATGCGGCTATTCTTTTGCCAGAGTTTGCGCCCGGCAATGGGCTTGCCCTCACCCTACTTAACTACACCATTCAAAACGATTCGGGCAATGTAAATCTGGGCTATACCATCACCATTAACAGCCGACTTTACAATGATGACACCATCCCCTTTACCGGTCAGCTTGATTTTGGTCTTCGCA
>CAZQYO010000066.1:0-5552 GCA_964597415.1 uncultured Chitinophaga sp. | reverse complement strand
TTTAACCGTCCGCCATATAGTGGCACACTGGTTATTTTAAATCCCGGAGAAACGGTGCCGGCTGTTTTCAGTGTTCATGTAGACGACCCCTATTTTTTGCCCGGCCCTGATGTGGTGGTGGTATGGCCCATATCATCGCGACCAATAGCTGATTCAATTCTAATACCCATCCATGTCATCGGCCCCGATGCTATACCGCCATCGGAAGAAGCGGCATTTGGATATTTAATAACTCCACAAAAAATAATGCTGCAACATTTATCTCCCGAAATAAAGGTTAAGCAAGTAAGAATTTACAATGTTTTTGGGCAGCGAATTGTTTCGTTTGATTCCGGCATTGACGATGAAATTCCGCTTGGTTACTTACCGCGAGGCATTTATCTCTGCGAAATCAAAACTTCTAATCAAAAAAGAAAGGTGATTAAGTTTCTACATTAGGAGATAGAAAAGCAAGCGACTACAGAAACAGGACAAAATAATGTCATTACTTTTTGTTTACCGCAGTTTGAGTGTTAGCGCATAAATCGGGAAGATTAGATCAATTCATAATTGCGGTATTCCCCTATTTTCCAACCAACATTATTTTCTAACCACCGCCTTAAGCGGTACTTTAGTTTCATTTTACTCTTCGCAGTATCAAATTCAAACTGCCATTTAAAGCGAGCTATTCTATCTTTCATCACAGCGGGATGTGAACTATTATAATGCTGTAAGGAATCTATCTTACTGTAATCAAACTCCTGAGCCTTTACAATGTTCTTTTGCATCCATTCATCATCATGCCACATTTTGTGAAAACTCTCCTGTTTGCGTTGTTGGGCTTGCGGATCTTTCACCCATCCGTAGTGATAAATAAACGCATCTATTAATTTAACCCTCAATTTTCGCATCTCGCCCGAATCTTCTCTCCATCTAAAACCCTGTGCATCACCCCAACTGAAAATAGACGGATGGTTACGCACAATACGAATTTCATTCCGGTACCAGTTGTAAGCATCTGCGACATATTGATACGAACCATAGAAGTGGCGGTAATTAAAAAGCAGTCCTTCCACTCGTTTATCTTTTAGATATTGTTCCATTGCCTGGCGGATATTATTCTGATCGCTCTCGTGCAAAACCTCATCTGCTTGTATGTAGAAGCACCAATCTGTATCAGGGGAAATTTGTTGCTTGGCTTTGTTCGTCTCTGCGGCCAATAACTTTCCGCCTTCGCGCAAACTGTCGTCCCATTGAGATGTTACAATCTTAATTTTGGTAGAAGGGATAGATTGAATAAGCGCAAGCGTTTCATCTTCAGAATGGCCTACATTGACTATCAACTCATCACAAAGCGGCAAAGCTGAAACGATAGATTCTACGACCGGGTAATCATATTTTACTGCATTGCGAACAATAGTAAAACCGGAGACTTTCATAAACAGATTATACTTTCCAGAAACGCAAGAGTGCTATTTCTAATGCCAGGAAAATTAAGGTGAGGATAATGCACCATTTCCAGAGGGGAATGCCGCGATCTAACTCTTTCACCACCGTTGCAACTTCCGCATTTGCGCCATTCACTACGTTTACATTTTTCTGCGGATATTTTTCTTTCAACTCTGCCGCAGTAAAAAATCGAAGGTCCGATTCCTTTCGGTCAAAATTCAGGGCAAGTGTTTCATTCAACTCTGTGTTTTCGAGGCTCACTTTATAAAAACCGGCCCTGCGCACCTGTTCATTTAGCCCCAGTAGAATTTTATTCCCCACAGCAAACTGCTCGGGAATAAACTCCACATTTTCACCTTTTACTTTATAAACCGGTTCTCCCGAAACATTTATTGCTTTCACCTCAATGCGAGTTTTATCGCCAATAAAGTAAGCGATGCGATCACTGTGAATATTGAGCACTGCCATTTTGTATAAGAGCGGAACAAAAATGGCATGTACCGGCAATTCGCTAAAATCTTTACTTAAGGGTACAGCAAACATATACAACGAACCCTTTTGAAATGGATAAAGGCTGAGGAAGGAGTTGCCGTCTTTTAAAGTGAGAATACTTTCTTCGGACGAGGTCGCAGAACGGGATAAGGTGTAATACTTTTTTACGTGAGGAAGGTTCATGTTTTCAGGTACCCTTTCAAACACATCCTTAAAAATATTCTGTTGCAAGTTGATGCCCGACATATCCTGTTCTTGCTCACTGAGACCCGTAATAGAATTGGCTCCCAGATTATTTAAAAAGCGATTGTAACTGCCTATCTCGCATTTTTCCCCGGGAAATACAACCACTGCACCTCCTTCGGCTATGTATGCATTGAGAGCGGCAGCCATCCCCGAAGGTATGGTTGTAAGATTATCGAGAACCACTAATTGATTTCCTTTCAGTATATCCGGTTCAAATGCGGCAGTGGACAAAGTGGTATATTCAAATTCAGCCTGCTCTTTGAAAAGAGCTTCGAGAAAGCGATTGGGGCGGCTATCCTCAACAGATAACACTCTTACCGTTTGCACCACATTGAAAGCGAGGTAATAATTATCATCATAAGTAATTGGATAATCAGGGACAGAGAGTTCTGCTTTGTTCCATCCGGCTTGGGTGGTGACAAAACTAATTGTGTCGAGCACAAACGAGCCGGCTGCAATATTTAATTCGCTCATGGCTTTGGTTTGTTCATTCAGCTTAAAAACTAAGCGACTATTTTCAATATCCTTCTCACCTGAGTTACTCACTTTTACGACTAAACGCAAAGACTGATTAACCAACTGAACCGGCTCGCTGAACCAGCAAGTATCAATATATACGTTAGCCTGTGCATCAGCAGCCAATGGGATAAGGTAGTAATTCATCTCCGAATCCACTTGAAAGGTGCCGAGATTTCTTTGAAAATCGCTGAGCAGATAAGCAGCTTTGTTACGACTATTTCCCCGGGATAAAGCATCGCGCTGGCGAACGGTAATTTCTGACAAATCACGGACTGCCGGTGAAGGTTCCACTTCGTCCACCATGCTGATGAAACTTTCTTTGCCGACTAAACGTTGGTGTTTCCCTTCAAAATCATTGGTGAGTAATTGAAATTCATCATCGGCTGAAAAATTCTTAACTATTTCTACGGCTGCCTGTTTTGCTTTATCTAACAGACTCTTGCCTCCGCTCACTGCATTCATCGAAAAGGAATTATCAATGTAAATGCTGATAAATTTTTTACCGGTGTTCAGAGGTGCTTTACTATTGGGGATAAATGGCTGTGCAAAAGCAAACACCAAGAAGGCAAGCGCCAGCAAGCGGGCTGCTAAAACAAGCAGGTGCTTTAGCCGACTGCGCGAAGCGGTTTCTTCTTTTACCTCTTTCAGAAATTTCACATTGCTGAAATAGACTGTCTTAAACCTTCGGAAATTGAAAAGATGGATAATCAGCGGTATAGCTAATGCTGATAAGGCCCACAAAAACGAGGGATGAAGAAATTGCATGGGGCTAAAATATCCTTTTCGTATTTTACCGCAACGTTATTTCTTTAATGTTAACGGCATCATCTTGTTCAGGTTTTTTATTGTACCCTCTCCAGTACATTCTCCCTTGCCGCAGCATGTAATTTATTTTGGCCTCTTTTACTTGTAGCAGCAAAGCATCTGAATCCAATACTACCCAGCCCTTCCGCTTTTCGGCAAATTTCGATTGTTTGGGCATCACTACATTCCCCTTCATTCCTTCCTGCCATTCTTTAAAAAGCAAATCCACCGACAGATTCATATCCCCGGTCTTAGGATTGTACTGAATGGGAGTAAAGCTATTGTTGAACTGCAACAGCCAATGGGCTTCGTTGAGCACCACACTGAAAGCTTTTACTCCTACCGTAGCATAATTGAAAATAGGCATGGCTGTACCATCTATAATTTTCTCTTCCGGGCGTTCATTCACATCTATCTTTTTATCCCACGAATAACTTCGGGTAAAAAACTTTTCAGTGGTATTGGTATTATATTCTTCCAATCCCATCAGCAAATAATAAACATCAAGGTTGTAGTTGACTTTGTTGTCTGTAGAAGAACATTCCACGGACTGGCAATTCAATACTAAACTAAAGTGAACGGTAAACTGTAGTTCCTTGGTATCGGGCAAATAACTGGGATCTTCGATAGATAGTCGCATCAGCTGTATTTTATCAGCAGCTTCATCACTCCTCAAATCAAAGCCATTGATGAGGCTTTCATAATTCCCTTTGTCTCTCATCCACTCATCTGCCGGAATATTTACCAATACCGAACCTTCGGTAAGTTGTTTTTCCTTGTTTTCAATTCTCACACTTATTTTTCCTTCTTTGAAGGCTACATCGGCAGTTTCTATGTAGGTGTAATAGGATTTGAAATAGGTGCTGTCTGCCCCCAAGCCGGTAGCACTCGTATGTACTGCTTGTGGTTGTCCGTTGTTGTACATCACATAATCGCCAATTCTGTTGCAGCGATGGTTATAGGTCCACTTGTGGGTAAAGCCCCGCCATATCATTGCCTTATTGTAGGGCTGCAACTGAGCTGTCAGTCCTATACTTATCAGTATAAAGGAACCAAAAAATATACCTTTCATGTAGAGGCGAATATGGGGAATTTAAGAGCCGCTTTGACTAAATAAGAGAAGAATTAAAATCAGTTGTCTGCCTGTTTTTCAAGTAATGTCTTTTAATATCTTTGTGCCCCTGTTTTGGTGGATCATACCCCACATGCAGCACCCAGAAGATGCGGAGAGGCTCTCTTCGCTTTTTCTGGGTGTAGCGCAGCCTGGTAGCGCACTTGCATGGGGTGCAAGGGGTCGGAAGTTCGAATCTTCTCACCCAGACAGATGGAAAGCTCATCCTTTTTGGATGGGCTTTTTTTATGAATCATGGCAATACTCTAACAGATAGCTGATAGGTAGGCGGCTAATCAATTGTTTGCTGCCGGCCGGATAAGCGCGTTATTGCGCGAGGGAAATAAAAAAGGCGATTACTAAATATATCGGATTATCTTTGTCGCGCAAAACCACGTTGGTTGTTGGTGGCTTGCATATAAACAGTAACAACAGAAAAAACAATTTTTAATTATGAACACAGGAACAGTAAAGTTCTTTAACAACGACAAGGGATTTGGTTTTATTAAAGACGCAAACAGCTCTGAGGAGTTTTTTGTACACACCACCGGTCTGAAAGACCAAATCAGCGAAGGCGACAATGTAACCTTTGACCTTCAGGATGGCAAAAAGGGATTAAACGCAGTAAATGTAAAGTTGGCTTAAGCCTCTCTATAATTTCAGTTAATACCATTGACCTGAACCCCGTCTAAAGCGGGGTTCTTTTTTTTGTACTTTGTGTAGTTTTTTATCCCGAAATAAAGCAGGGATCAAAATGGAGGAATGAAATGTAATGTCTGATTTATTTTGCCGCTTTGGAAGGATCCAATAAATCATAAAACTGATCCAGCTTAGGCATAATGATAATGCGCGTTCTGCGGTTAGTAGCGCGCCCTTCGGCAGTTTCGTTGCTAGCTAGCGTATTGTATTCTCCGCGTCCTGCTGCTATCAATTTGTTTGGATCAATTTTGTA
>CAZQYO010000065.1:0-11384 GCA_964597415.1 uncultured Chitinophaga sp. | reverse complement strand
AGGAAGGAAACAAATTGGTATAGTCGCTTGCAGTTCGGTGGACGATTACTTTAACGAGGTCATTAAAAAGCACGAACTAACCCGGCCTGAAAAGGAGAAGGACCGAATGGAACACATGCTAAGTGTGCACGCCCACGTTGGCCCTATTTTTCTCACCTACCCTCACCACGTTTCCATAGATGAAATCATCAGTAACTTTACCCTTACCAATACACCGGTGTATCAGTTCCGAACAGAAGATGCGGTTACGCATACCGCTTGGGTAATTGCAGACAAAGCCCTTATCGCTAACTTGGTTTCTATTTTTAAAAACGAAATTCCATTCACTTACATTGCCGATGGCCACCACCGCACAGCCTCTGCGGCTAAAGTGGGAAAAAAATTAGCCGATCAAAATCCAAGCCACACGGGCAAAGAGGAATATAACTTTTTCCCTTCGGTATTATTTCCCGACAATCAATTGCAGATTTTGCCCTATAACCGATTAGTGAAAAACCTCAATGGCATGAAGTCGGATAATTTTATGACGAAGATAGAAGAGAAGTTTTTCCTGCATAGGAGGCAATACGGCACCGCCTCCGCTCTGCATGAAATTCGCATGTATTTAGAGGGATCCTGGTTCTCACTCACCCCACATGATGACCTCATAGACGAAACCAACCTTATCAATTCTTTAGACATCAGCCTGCTTCAAAATCATATTCTGAATCCACTGCTGGGAATAAAAGATCCTCGTACAGACACACGAATAGATTTTGTTGGAGGCATCAGAGGATTTAAAGAATTAGAGCACCGAGTAGATAATGGCGAAATGAAAGTAGCCTTTTCCCTTTACCCGGTAAGTGTGGAGAAACTGATAAGCATTGCCGACAGCGGAGAAATAATGCCGCCCAAAAGCACTTGGTTTGAACCTAAGTTGCGCGATGGATTGTTTTCACATTCGTTTTAAAAAGTAGCGATGCCGGGTATCGGCTGAGAATTGCCCTTGCAGCTAATCCAACTGCCGGTGCCGGTGTAGGCTTGGGCAGCTCTCTCTTCAGCGAGACAATGTCATGCAGCAAGCCGTTTAGTCTTGTATATTGCCGCCTTCGCTCTGCTAAAATGTATTTTACCCCAAAGCTCTTTCCTGCCCTGAGCCACATTCCCCGTTCCCGATTTCGGCTTCAAGACTGCTGGCTTTCTTTCCCAAAAATTCCGCTAACAACATGGCTCATTTATATTAGGCACCTTACTGCCGCGCCTTGTTTCTAAAGCCTTTGCACCACGTGAGTTTTTACTGAGGGAGTTTTGGGCGTTTTGTTATTTGTCTATACTACTCTTTTGCCCCTGTCAATGGTTTTTGAACCCAGGCAGGAGTATGGTTGCAGCTCTTCGCGCGAAGCCTATACAGGCAAGCTGGCAGTTTACAAAATAATTGAAGCGCTGGCAGGTATTGGTGTAGGAGGTGCGCAAGTGGTTTACGGTATTTTTTGCAAGCCCGAAGCAGAGAAACATCAATTATAGATAATCCGTAATATCGGGGAGTCAAAGGTATCTCTCCTAACCCTACTATCATACACCCAAAACCCACTATCATACTCCTTTTATCCCTTTTAATACCCTAAAAAGTGCTATCCGCTATGTTAGCGAAGCGCATCGCGAAACTTAGATAGAGAGCGATTTTAAATTGCCCTATAAGCACATTACAAATCTGCTGCGCACTATTAGTACTAAATGCTCTTCGGAATAGGTAAGAGCAATAGATGCTTTTGCTCTCTTTTATTGCCGTTTTAACCAAGTATTAAGCACCAAAACATAAAAGGCATATTCAACTGTAGCAAGATTATAGCCAAGCGCATAACCTCAACAAGTTTCCTTTTCGCTTACCGCGGCTAACCGCATCACCAAGTCCGCCTCTAGCAATTGCGAGGGCACGATGGCTCAACAAGCCCGACTATCAAAACCTCAAAATTTGACAATTTCTTTCAGCCTTTCCAACACATAAAATACAGCCGGGCAGGTAGTAGAGTTTTGCTCGGTGGTGTTTGGGTATTCAAAAAAATCTCCACTATCGGTATAAGGATATTTGCGGCAGTCTCCCGGTCTCGCTTCGTAAATAGAGCAGTAATTATCCGCTCCCCAAAAAGGGCAAGGGCTATTTTTTACTACATAATCGCCATCCGCATCTAAGCGCAGATATTGCTCAATCATTTGCCCCTGTTTCATTCCCAAAAATTTTGAAATGCGAACTAAGT
Source organism: uncultured Chitinophaga sp. (assembly GCA_964597415.1). Classification (GTDB taxonomy): domain Bacteria; phylum Bacteroidota; class Bacteroidia; order Chitinophagales; family LD1; genus Bog-950. The sequence goes on along the minus strand of CAZQYO010000065.1, from coordinate 9,150 downwards.
CGGGGGTTTTAAAACGAGGGGAAATAGTTTTGCAGCAATTAGCGCAGTGAAGGCAATCAATTTTTGTAAAAGCCTCGTCATGCAGGTCGGGGAGCTTTTTTTCAATCCCCCGCTGTTTTTTAGCACGAGCCAAAAACTGCTTATTCTCCTTTTTTTTCTTCTCGGCTTCCTGCCGCCAACTATCGGGATTAAACTGCATTGTGAATATTCTGTGAGTACAAATAAAGCAAATGGAGCCGGCAAAAAGTTTTATAGGCTATATTCGCACCTCGAATAATCCTATTCGATGTATAAGACCTTCTCATCTGTTCCCGCAGTATTAGTTTTAGCTGATGGCACCGTGTTTCACGGAAAATCTCTTGGTAAAATCGGCACTACCACCGGTGAGATTTGCTTTAATACCGGAATGACCGGCTATCAGGAAATTTTTACCGACCCTTCTTATTTCGGGCAAATCATTATTATGACAGCCGACCACATTGGTAACTACGGCACCAAAGATTCAGAGGTGGAGTCTAAGAGTGTGAAAATTGCCGGAGTGATTTGCAAACGCTACACAGCCGAAAATTATTCGCGTCAGTTGGCAAATGCCTCCCTGCAAGAATATTTTGAACAAAACAATCTGGTGGGAATTTCAGACATAGATACCCGTGCACTGACTATTCACGTTCGGCAGCAAGGAGCCATGAACTGCATTATCAGTTCAGAAATAACAGAGGTAGATGCCCTCCGGAAGCAGTTAAGCCAAATCCCGGATATGAACGGACTGGATCTCGCTTTGGAAGTAACTACGAGCGAACCTTATTTTTACGGTAATCCGCAAGCTGCACTAAGAGTGGCTGCACTGGATTGCGGCATTAAGGAAAATATTCTGAAGTGCATGGCCGACCGCGGCATTTATGTCAAAGTGTTTCCGGCTCAAACCACTTTTAAAGAGATGCAGGAGTTTAAGCCTCACGGTTACTTTGTGAGCAACGGCCCCGGTGATCCCGCTTCGATGGCTTATGCCGTTAAAACGGTTCGCGAAATATGTGAAACAGACGTACCTTTTTTCGGTATCTGTCTCGGCCATCAGTTGCTGGCCTTGGCTTATGGTATTCCAACATTTAAAATGCACCACGGTCATCGAGGCATTAATCATCCGGTAAAAAATCTTTTGACCGGACGGAGTGAAATCACCTCACAGAATCATGGTTTTGAAGTTTCGCGCGAGCACATTGAGAAATCAGAAAAGGTAGAGATTACACATGTGAACCTGAACGATAATACTATTGAAGGAATACGCATTAAAGGAAAGAAGGCTTTCAGCGTACAATACCACCCTGAAAGTTCTCCCGGGCCGCACGATTCCCGCTATCTCTTTGATCGCTTTATTGAGGATATGCGCTCCAATTAACCATGAAGAATACTTTCGGCTTTCTGCTTATTGCTGCGATTCTACTCTCTGCCTGTCAGCACAAATCAGATTATCCTGCTCTTGTTGGAAGTATAGACTCTTTAGCCATAGCCAGCGATACCACTACGCAGTTAGGAATTGAAGCCTCCTATGAATATCACCAAACCCTTGCACTGAACGAGAATGAAGTGTTTGATGTGGTAGCTTATGGCAGTCCTGCCAAAGGAGAAGTAGCATTTATTTTTCGAAATGCGGAGGGACTCAAAGACACAGTTGCCAAAGCTGAAAGAGCAGGCATAGTAAAGGCGTGTTGGTTTACCGACCTGAATAAAAACAATCAGCCTGAAATAATGTTAGTGTTGCAATCTTATGATACCAGTAAATTTGAAAGTCTGTTGGGTTTTGAAATGCAAAAGGAGAAGAGTGCCATTCCTATAAAATTCAACATTGATCTGCTCAAACAATATGTGCAGGAATATCGCGGAAAGGATACTATGTACTACGAGCGTGATGCTGAAATTATACATCACGAGTTTCCATTAGTGGAAGAGGGGCACGTGAAAGGGAGAATGAAAATCAAATACGGATTAAAAGGAGATAAAATAGAAACGAAAGATTTCTCCATAGAACAATATTAAAATCAACATTCGTTTACCTTAAAAATTTCAAACCCTATGAGCCAGATCGCCAAAGTACACGCCAGACAAATTCTTGATTCGAGAGGAAATCCAACAGTGGAAGTAGATGTATATACCAATAACGGCACCTTAGGTCGTGCGGCAGTCCCCTCGGGAGCTTCTACCGGAACACATGAAGCGGTAGAACTTCGTGACGGAAATAAAAAAATGTATTTGGGAAAAGGAACCTTGAAAGCCGTAGCGAACATCAACAACAAAATAGCAAGTGAGTTAGAAGGGCTGAATGTATTTGAACAGAATGGCATAGACCAAATAATGTTATTGTTAGACGGCACACCTAATAAAGCAAAGTTAGGGGCTAATGCTATTCTTGCGGTTTCACTGGCGGTGGCTAAAGCCGCTGCTGAAGAATTGGGAATGCCGCTTTACCGTTATGTGGGCGGAGTGAATGCACATACTCTCCCCATTCCCATGATGAATATTTTGAACGGAGGTGCTCATGCTGATAATAAAATTGATTTTCAGGAATTTATGGTAATGCCGGTAGGAGCAGAAACCTTTTCTCATGCTTTACAAATGGGAACTGAAATATTTCATCATCTAAAAAGTGTGCTGAAGAAAAAAGGATATTCTACCAACGTAGGTGATGAAGGTGGATTTGCTCCTAACATTGGCAGCAATGAAGAGGCCATTGAAACAGTGTTGTCGGCTATTGCCGCTGCCGGTTACAAAGCAGGTACTGATGTTTATATTGCTATGGATGCCGCTTCTACTGAAATGTATAATGAAAAGACCAAGCTGTACCACTTTCACAAATCAGACGGCAAAAAAATGAAGAGTGAAGAGTTAGTGGACTATTGGGCAAAGTGGTGCAAAAAGTACCCCATAGCTTCTATCGAAGACGGCATGGCTGAAGACGATTGGAAAGGCTGGGCTTTAATGACAGAAAAATTAGGAGACAAAGTACAAATAGTAGGAGATGACCTTTTTGTAACCAATGTAAAGCGACTCCAAAAAGGCATTGATGAGAAAATTGCCAACTCAATACTGATAAAAGTAAATCAGATAGGAACGCTTACCGAAACTATTAATGCAGTGAACTTAGCTCATCACCATTCATACACTTCAATTATAAGTCATCGCAGTGGCGAAACGGAAGACGTAACCATAGCCGATTTAGCCGTTGCACTGAATTGCGGACAAATTAAAACCGGCTCTGCTTCCCGCACTGACCGCATCGCTAAATACAATCAGTTGCTGCGCATTGAAGAAGAATTAGGCCCTACGGCCATCTACCCGGGAAAGAATTTTAAATACGCCAAATAAATTTCTCTTACAAAGTAAAAGAGCACCTTCTTGCAGGGTGCTTTTTGTTTTTATCTTAGTAGCGTATGGTCATCAGTAAAGTCTTTATCCTTCTCTTCTATTTTCTTCTTTTCAACTTTCTCATTTATCGCTTTCCTGTCTTTCAACTGAGTCGTTTTAAATCGTGGGTCAGCATCGCCCTGTTTAATCTTAAATTTTTGACGGGTATTTTTATTTGGTTGACTTACACCTTCTACTACAAGGACGTTCAAAACAATGACATCCATAAGTTCTATAATGATGCGCTCATTCTCCACCAATCCGCTTCGGAAGATTTCAGTGCGTTTACCAAATTAATGACCGGGCAGCAAGATGAAACTACGGTGAAGTTTACCTCTGAAATGAAAAACTGGGAAAGGAACTTTGATGAGGCTCCTGTGAATGAAAACAAGACGATCATCCGGTTAAATGCACTCCTCTTGTTCCTCTCTTGTAAAACCTATTTTGTTCATATCCTTTTCATGTGCTTCTTTTCCCTTTTCGGATGGGTGCTGGTGACCAATGCCATTTTTGAATTTGCAAATTCAAAAGCTGTGCTGCTCTCCATACCGGTAATGCTGTTGCCTTCGGTATTGTTCTGGACATCCGGTATTATGAAAGAACCCCTTTTAGTTCTCGCGTTGGGCATATTTGCCACTGGAATGTTTCGATACAGTGGATGGAAAAGTTTTAGTATTATGATAGCCGGAGGGATATTGATTTTATCCGTCAAATTTTATGTGCTTATCTGCCTGTTGCCGGCCGCGTTTTCATTTTTAATTTTCAAAAATTCAAAAGGGGTCATTCCACTTGTTCTAAAATATGGAATAATAAACGGCCTATTTCTGCTAATCGCTTTCAATATTCAACACTTTGCACCAAGCATTAATCCTTCACAAATGCTGGTAAACAAACAAACAAATTCTATAAAGGAAGCTCTATACTTTAATGCCGGAAGTCGTATTGAAATCCCAGTCATATCAGCCAATGCAAGCAGTATAATAAAAAACGCTCCACAGGCAATATGGAACAGTCTCATGCGACCTTATCTCTGGGAGGGAAAAAATATTCTGATGTTAGCTGGTGCTATTGAGAATATTTTCATTCTCGTTTTACTGTTCGTCTGCTTATATCTCACCGCTTGGACCAATCTTCAACATCTCAATGTAGTTTTCTTTCTACTGACATTTTCCCTCTCCTATTTTGCGATTATTGGCCTCTGTACCCCTGTGCTGGGTAACTTAGTGCGTTATAAAGCGCCACTGCTTCCGTTTTTTCTTTTTGCTTATGGACTAAATCTAAAGTGGAGAAAATCATTACCATCTGTAGAATTTCTCTTTCGTAAGTAAGGATTTTTCAAAACTTTTTACTCCGAAAAATAGTAAGTACCATCCGCGTACCAAGTAAAACAGTAATGACAAAGCCCAGCCCTCCGGGGATAGAGATATGGTGATATAAAGGCGGGAATTGTACCGCTATTAGAATGGCAGAGGTCATTAAGAGTGAGCCAATAATAAATCCCCCGGCTATTCTATTACTCGCCAAATCAATAATATGAACCAATCGCGACAGGCCTTCATGCTCAATTGTTACTTTAAGTTCTCCCTTCTTTACTTTACCGATAATTTCACGAACATCTCGCGGCAGACTTTCGAGCAATGCGATACTATCTCTGGCCGAGTTGAGAATGCGCTTCAGAATATTACTCGGATTAAATTCCTGCCGGAGTGCTGTGTTGATATGAGGAGTCAGTTCTTTGATGATGTTCAGATTAGGATCTAAGCGGTGCCCAACCCCTTCAATAGTCACCAAACACTTTGAAAGCAAAAAATAATCGGGTGGCATGCGTATGTTGTACTTATTCACGAGGTCTAAAAGCCTATTAAATAAATCAGACATATCCATTTTATCGGCCGGCAACGAGTGATAATCCTGAATTAAGTCCTCTACTTCATAATCAAATGCCTTTATCCCTTCAAACTGTTGGCTTACAGCAATATTTTTCAATCCCCATATCAGCACTTTTGAATCCTTAGAAGTAACTCCGTGTACAATATCCGCAAAAAACTCTGCGTCACTTTTCAGCACTGTTCCCATCATGCCAAAATCAATAAAGCATATTTTATTATTTGGCATAGCAAATAAGTTGCCGGGATGCGGATCAGCATGAAAAAATCCGTGTTCAAATATTTGCTGAAATAAGGCGTACATACCATTCTTCGCCAACTCGTGCCCACTGGCACCAATACGCGCAAGGCCTTCAGTATCGTACGGATGAACTCCCTCAACAAACTCCATAGTGAGTAGCTTGCGAGTGGTATATTGAGGATAATATTTTGGCACAAAAACTATATCACTATCCTTAAAGTTATTAGCAAACCGTTGCAGGTTATAGCCTTCATGACTCAAATCTAACTCTCGGTGAATAGCCGTATCAAAAGCACGCACAATTCCCACCGGATCTAACTTATCCATATACTTTCGCTCCTCCATTTTTTGAGCGATGTGCTTCATAATCACAATGTCCAATTCTATTCGCTCTAATATGTCAGGTCTGCGCACTTTAAATACGACCCTTGTTCCATCGCCCGACCGAGCACGGTGAACTTGTGCAATAGAAGCACTGGCAAAAGGTTCGTTCTCGAACTCCGTAAAAAGTTCATCAATAGGTTTCCCCAGTTCTTCTTCAATAATCTCTCTGGCTCTTTCGGAAGAAAATGGAGGAACATGCGTTTGTAATTTTTCAAATTGAGTGACTAACTCTAATGGTATAATGTCCGGGCGGTTACTGAGTATTTGAGCAAACTTGATGTAGGTAGTGCCTAATTCCTCCACAGCCATCCTTATTCGTTCCCACTTAGTATGCTTATGTGCTTCTTCTATCAGTGATTTAGAGACGAAGGCCTCCATAATTTTTGCCCGTACAGAAACTCCCGCATCCGCCAAAATATCTTGGAAGCCGTACTTAATTAGGATACCGACAATCTCGCGGTAACGTCTCAGAATTTTAAAGTCAAGTCCTAATGCCATGAATAGATTTGTTGAACAAATTAATCATAATCTGATGATTGCTAAAAATGATTGTCAACGGAAGGTTTTACCACTTAGTCCACTTTACCATACTACTGTGCAAAGCTTCCGGTAAGCAGCTTGGCTAACTCGGGCTTTTCTTTCGTAATTCGCAATCACATGTGGCAGAAACTGAAATTTCACTATAACCGCATTCCGCGAATATTTAAAAACATTTATTTCCTCACCGGAATACTGTTTTTGGTTTGGATGATTTTTATTGATGACAATAATTTTATGGTTCAGTTTCGGAGACATAAGGAGCTTTCCTCTTTGTTAGATAAACGAGAATACTATTTGCAGCAGATTAAAGCTACTGACAAAGAATATAAAGAACTAACCACTAATCCCGAAACACAAGAAAAATTTGCCCGCGAACACTACCGAATGAAAAGAGACAATGAGGATGTGTTTGTGATAGTAGAAAAATAACCTCACCCCTTATCGGTAATGCCACTAATAAAGGGAGATTGACCCATGAGCCATATCAATCCTCTATTCATAACAGAAACAGGAAAAGGTAAGGGGCGAATAAAATCTACAAATAATACCACTCTTATCTCGTCAGACTTGTTCCATGCTTCGTGAAGATAAGAGTCATCGAACACTAAACTCGCTCCTTGTTTCCAATGTCGAATTTCATTCTCGATTCTGATGGCACAACACTCACTCTTTTCAGGAACTTTTAAGGCGAGGTGATAGCGCAGCACTCCATTATAAGGACCTCGGTGTTCAGTTATAAAAGTTTGAGGTTCTAAAATAGAATAGAAGGCGGTAACCATTCCTGGTATGGTGTGCAATATTTGGATGGTTGCGGGACACTGCGCACCATTTTTCTCCATCTTCTTTCCGTAAGCGTAAAAGAAAAACGATTTCCACCGATTTCCTTTCACTATTCTTTTTTGTTCAGGTGATAAATCCTTCAATTCAGGAATAATCGGGTACTCCTTCATTACCTCTTCTAACTCTCGGATTAATACTTCAACGTTCCGCTCCACCTCACTAATCCAGCTAAATTCATCAGACTCAAAAAATCGTTTAGGAGTGCTTGTGCGGTGTATTACAAACTCCGCAAAGGCTATTACCCACCTCCCTAATTGCGCAATGAACCGATAAAGGATACTGTTGTATTTTAACTTCATATTGCTCTACCCACCAATTGAAAATATAGATTACTTTGCGCAAGCATGAGTGCAATATTATCCCTTTCGCCAACCAGATGGAAAGATTACGAGCTAATTGATTCGGGCAATTTTCTGAAACTTGAAAAGTTTGGCAGTCATATCACTATTCGTCCTGAGCCTCAAGCGGTGTGGGATTCCAGCCTAAAGATTAACGAGTGGGATAGCCAGGCGCATGTGCGGTTTGTCTCTAAATCATCTTCCACCGGTGATTGGAAAAAATTAAAAAATGTTTCCGACCAATGGACTATCCAATATCAGGGAGCCTGCCAAATAAAACTGCGCTTAGGGCTTACAGCTTTTAAGCATGTAGGAGTATTCCCCGAACAGGCTGTGAACTGGGAATACATTGTAAGTTCTATTGGACAAATGAAGAAGACCCAACCAAAATTTTTAAATCTATTTGCCTATACAGGAGGTGCCTCCTTAGCGGCACGAGCCGCTGGCGCGGAAACCTATCATTTGGATTCGATTAAGCAGGTAGTTAGCTGGGCACGTGAAAACATGGAGTTAAGCCGGTTAGATAACATTCGATGGATTGTAGAAGATGCACTGAAATATGTAAAGCGAGAAGTGAAACGCGGAAATAAATATCACGGCATTATTCTAGATCCCCCGGCTTATGGCCACGGCCCTTCCGGTGAAAAATGGAAACTGGAGGATAGTATTAACGAGATGGTCAAAAGCGTACTCCGGTTATTAGATGAAAAGGAACATTTTTTTGTTCTAAACGCTTATTCACTTGGGTTCTCTCCCATGATTTTGGAAAACTTGGTTCGGCAGAATTTCAAACCGGAAAACACGGAAGCCGGTGAATTATTCCTGTATGACAGTTTTAATAAAAAATTACCGTTAGGCTCGTTCGTCAGGTTCAGGAAAGTAGAAAGATAAGAGGACTAATTTCAGTCAAAGCCATCCAACACTTTTGCGAGTAGCTCATTGAGCAGTTTAGCGTCTTTATCAGTTAATTTAGAAAATGGCTGTTGCATACGGCTTTCTAATTTATCTATTTGACTGAGCACATTCAGCCCCTTTTTAGTAATTAATACATCTACCGCTCTGCGATCTCTTTCGCATTGCACCCGCTCCACCAAATCTATTTTGCGCAGTCGTTCTACAATTCGAGAAGCATCACTCATCTTATCCAACATTCGCTCCCGAATCAGATTGACGGTAGAGGGAGCCGGATGTTGCCCGCGCAAGATTCGGAGAACATTAAACTGCTGAAGAGTTAAGCCGTATTTTTCCAATATATCTTCGTGATGATTACAGATTAGGTTCGAAGCGCATATTATACTCACAATACACTTATGCTTCTCATTTCTGAACTTGCTTTGGTGTATTAACTCTTCTATACTGGGCATAAGATTTGTTTTTTGCAAAAATAAAAAAGCAATATACGTTGTGTTTTCTCTCTGAGAGTATCTTCGGGAATATTCCTTTTAAAAATGGAAAGATTCAGAAGAGCGCTTCCCCCCTCGTAAAACCTGAAAAAGCAACCCGCATTACTCTGCCATAAATA
>CAZQYO010000064.1:0-11384 GCA_964597415.1 uncultured Chitinophaga sp. | reverse complement strand
TCATTGACTACGAATGTCTGACCGACAAAAAAGGCAAGCGCGTCATTGCCTTCGGTCGCTGGGCCGGGATTGTAGGCACTTACCATGCCATTCGGATGATTGGTTTTAGAACCAGCCGCTACCGGCTTAGGCAAATGATAGACTGCCTAAATTTTGCGGAAGCGCAGAAAGAATTGGAGAAATTGGACTTGCCGAATTGGAAAATAGTACTCACCGGAAGCGGACGAGTGTCCGAAGGTGCAGTATTTATGTTAGAGGTAATGGGCATCAAGAAAGTTTCCCCCTATGACTTTTGTTATAAGGAATTTGATGAGCCGGTGTACACCCAACTCAACTCCGCAGACATGTATTACAAGGAGGGTCAGGAAACATTTGACAGAGCCGACTTTCATGCTAATCCGCAGAGTTATCAAAGCTCTTTCTATCCCTTCACCAAAGCAGCCGATGTAATGATCAACGGCATTTACTGGGATAAACGAATGCCTACCTTCTTTACAAAGGAACAAATGAAAGAACCGGATTTTCGCATACGCACTATTGCAGACATCACCTGCGACATCGCCCCCGATTCTTCTATTCCCTCTACTTTATATGCTTCTTCCATTGCCGACCCGTATTACGGCTACAACCCGAATACCGGAGAGCTGACTCAGACATTTCAAGAACAATCTATTGACATTATGGCTATTGATAATTTACCGAACGAATTGCCACGTGATGCTTCGGAAGACTTCGGAAATATGATTGTTACTCGTATTATCCCAGAAATATTAAAAAAGGAAAAATCAGAGATGTTGCATCATGCTACTATTGCGGACAAAGGCGAGCTAAATGAGCCATACCACTATCTCTCCGACTACGTAAATGCTTAACAAGTCAGCTATATTTAATATTTCCCAAAGGGCGTGTTCAAAAATTGTTTTCAAAAAACTTTCATTTTTAAACACGGGTTCTAATTTTGATGCGCCTTAACGAATTTATATTCAAGGTTAAAGTTGACATCTTATGAATAACTCCGCCATTTTTAAAAGCTCAATTGGTAAGAAGACTGTGATGGGGCTTACCGGCTTTTTCTTAATTACATTTTTAATAGTACACGCCTCTATTAACGCCTGCATTTGGTTTAATGACGGGGGGCAAACCTTCAGCTACTACGCTCATTTTATGGGAACCAATTTTATTGTTCACATTTTTGAAGTCGGCTTATTTGCCGGGTTAATTATTCACGTGGTAGATGGTCTGCTCTTATGGAAACAAAATCGCGCAGCACGGCCTATTAAATATGCTTACAATAATCCGAATGCCAATAGTAAATGGTATTCCAGAAGTATGGGATTGTTGGGCACTTTAATCTTGCTGTTTTTGATTGTACACCTTCGCACCTTTTGGGGGCCTAACCGCCTAAACCAAATAAGCACCGGAGAAGAGTTGAATCTATTCACTATGATGCAGGACGATTTCAGCAATCCTCTAATGGTACTATTCTATGTATTCGGTTGTTTCTCTCTCTTCTGGCACTTAATGCACGGATTCAAGAGTGCTTTTCAATCCTTAGGGCTTAATCACCTCAAGTATAACCATGCTATCAAAGTAGCAGGGGTTGCATTTTCGGTTATTATTTCAGTGGTGTTTGCCCTAATGCCTGTAACCATTTACCTGGGATTAGTAAAATAAGTTGACGTGATAAAATCAGAACAATTTCCTGTTCAACAATTAAAAGCATAATTGATTTTGTGAGTAGTAATTTGATCTGTACCATAGAAAAAAAATGAAAGTGTATTAAGTAGATATAAAGAGGGCAAGTGAGGAAGATGTAGTAAAGCAGTTGAAAGGATTATTCCAAAAACTAAAGGCAGAAAATTAGAACCAATATTATGGCTGAACTCAATTCAAAAATTCCCGAAGGGCCGCTGGCCGAAAAATGGGAGAACTACAAGGAGCACGGAAAGTTGGTGAACCCGGCCAACAAAAGAAAGTTGGAAATTATTGTGATAGGAACCGGCCTAGCCGGAGCCTCTGCCGCTGCCACACTGGCAGAGTTAGGCTATAAAGTAAAAGCCTTCTGCTTTCAGGACTCTCCGCGCAGAGCGCACTCCATAGCTGCACAGGGAGGGATTAACGCTTCCAAGAATTACAAAAATGACGGTGACTCTGTTTACCGCCTGTTCTACGATACCGTGAAGGGAGGGGACTTCCGCTCCCGCGAAGCAAACGTGTACCGACTCTCCGATGTAAGTCGTAACATCATAGATCAGTGCGTAGCACAAGGAGTTCCTTTTGCCCGTGAATATGGTGGTTTGTTAGATAACCGCTCTTTTGGGGGTGCCCAAGTATCACGCACATTTTATGCCCGCGGGCAAACCGGTCAGCAATTACTGTTGGGCGCTTATCAGGCATTAGAGCGCCAAATAGGGTTGGGAAATGTGACCATGTATTCGCGCCACGAAATGTTGGAATTAGTTACCATTGAAGGAAAGGCACGTGGCATCATTGCCCGCAATCTGATAAGCGGTGAGTTAGAACGACATTTCGGACATGCAGTGTTGCTGTGCAGCGGTGGCTACGGAAACGTATTCTATCTTTCTACCAATGCTATGGGAAGCAACGTAACAGCAGCATGGAAAGCCCACAAAAAAGGAGCTTACTTTGCCAATCCTTGTTTCACACAAATTCACCCTACTTGTATTCCCGTGAGTGGTGATTACCAATCAAAACTCACTTTGATGAGTGAGTCCTTGCGAAATGACGGAAGAGTTTGGGTGCCAAAATCAAAAGAAGATGCGAAAGCTATTCGCGAAGGCAAGAAAACTGCTCTGGATATTAAGGAAGAAGACAGAGATTATTACCTCGAAAGAAAATATCCTTCTTTCGGCAATCTTTCTCCTCGTGATATTTCTTCAAGGGCAGCCAAAGAAGCCTGCGATGATGGTCGGGGAATAGTGCCCAGCGGTCTTGGTGTATTTCTAGATTTCAGTGATGCTATTAAACGATTAGGCATTGAAGTAGTGAAGGCGCGATATGGAGAGTTGTTCCCGATGTATCAAAACATCACGAATGAGGATCCGCTGAAAATGCCTATGAAGATTTATCCCGCATCTCACTATACAATGGGCGGCATTTGGGTGGACTATGAACTGATGACCACCATCCCCGGCTTATACGCTCTGGGCGAAGCTAACTACAGCGACCATGGAGCTAACCGTTTAGGAGCTTCGGCTTTGATGCAGGGACTAGCCGATGGCTATTTTGTGATTCCTTATACTATTGCCAACTATCTTTCTGCCGAAATATTTGTAAAAGCAATTCCTACCGATCATCCGGCTTTCGAAGAGGCCGAAAAGGTAGCTCGTGAGCGAATGAATAGTTTCATTTCTGTAAAAGGAAAAACTTCTGTAGAGGAGTTTCACAAGCGTCTGGGGAAAATAATGTGGGAGTATTGCGGCATGGCGCGCACAGCCGAAGGATTGAAGAAAGGACGAAAACTAATTCAAGAACTGCGCGAAGAGTTTTACAAAGATGTGCGAGTGTTAGGAGAAATAAATGACCTAAACCCCGACCTTGATAAAGCAGGACGAGTAGCCGATTTTCTTGAACTGGGCGAATTAATGATGATTGATGCACTGAACCGGAATGAGTCATGCGGAAGTCATTTCCGCGAAGAGTATCAGATGGCAGGTGAAGCCAAACGCGATGATGAAAACTACGCTTTTGTTTCTGCCTGGGAGTTTAAAGGAGTGGGAGTAGATCCCGAACTGCACAAGGAGAAATTAGAATACGAAAACATCGAAATGCAGGTGAGAAGTTATAAGTAAGCATATAGACGATTACCCATAAACCATAGATAAAAAGTGGCCATTCTATGGCTCGTTTAATAAAATAAAAGCTATGAAAGTAAATCTGAAAGTCTGGAGACAGAAAAACGTTAGTACAGAGGGAAAAATGGTGGACTACACCGTAGATGGAGTAAACCCTCACATGAGTTTTTTAGAAATGCTGGATGTGTTGAATGAACAATTAGTGACCAAAGGTGAAGTGCCCGTTGCCTTTGACCATGACTGCCGCGAAGGTATCTGCGGAGCTTGTTCCTTGCACATCAACGGAAGGCCGCATGGCCCTTCGCACGCGACTACTACTTGCCAGTTGTATATGCGCCACTTTAAGGATGGCGAAACCATTTACGTAGAACCCTGGAGAGCGAAGTCATTTCCTATCATTAAAGATTTAGTGGTAGATCGCTCTGCCTTTGACCGCATTATCGCAGCCGGAGGCTATGTATCGGTAAACACCGGACAGGCTCAGGATGCCAATAACCTTCCCGTAGAAAAAGCCCTGGCAGAGAAGGCGATGGACACAGCCGCATGTATCGGTTGCGGGGCTTGCGTGGCAGCATGCCCTAACAGTTCGGCCATGTTATTTGTATCTTCTAAAATCTCTCAGTTAGCCTTATTACCACAAGGCCAAGCAGAAAGAGATTTACGCGCCCGAAACATGGTGAACCAAATGGACGAGGAAGGCTTTGGCAACTGTACCAACATAGGCGCGTGTGAAGCGGAATGTCCGAAAGAAATTACATTAGCAAGCATTGCCCGCATGAACCGCGAATTTATACGCGCAAGTGTAATAGACGAATAAAGACTTTTTATCAAGATTTCAAAAAGCCGGACTTTGCTCCGGCTTTTTGTATATATGAGAGAATCACACAACCATTTTCACCGGTTTATCCCGCCTATAAAAAAAGTATGCTTTAATTTGCACTATTAATACATAAGCGGAATTAGAGAAAGATCAACCAACAGGTAACACCGAAAATGAAATATCTACTCTTCCTCGTCCTCTCTCTTACACTTTTTGCCTGCCACCAGCGTACAGATAACATCCCGATATTACAAAACCGTATAGACAGCTTAGAACGAAAAGTAGCAGACTCTTACAAGCCCGGGTTGGGAGAATTTATGGTTGGCATTCAGACACACCATGCCAAGCTTTGGTTTGCCGGTCAAAGTAAAAACTGGAAACTGGCTCACTTTGAAATTCACGAGATAATGGAATCTATTGAAGACATTCAGAAATATCAAGCCGGGCGAAAAGAAGCAGCGATGATAGGGATGCTAAATCCGGCTTTAGACAGTTTAAGTATGGCAGTACAGCAACAAAACGCTGCGCTGTTCAAAAGCAGTTATCTGCTGCTGACTAACACCTGCAACAACTGCCACCGCGCCAATAATTTTGAATTTAACGCAGTTAAGATTCCCGACTTTCCGGCTTTCAGCAATCAGGATTTTAGAGTGCATGAATCGAAATAATTCGGAAAAAACAAAGGAAACAGATGGCAATACTACTCGCTATAAGCTTATGTTGACTCAGCCGGTATTTCTATCTCGGTTTTCCGTTGGATACTTATATTGAGTTTACCAGCCATTTCTCACATCATTTCGCCTGATGCTGTGTATCATACATCATTTTGATGGTAACGCAGCCAATCAGGAAGCAGGAGGTTAAGTTGGGGAAGTCAATATCAGGTCATTAGATAGGCTTATCCAATTGGTGACAGGATGTTTGTTGTTTTAAAGACTCGTTTTAACCAAAGCTGTATTGGTATATATTTGAGGGGAAACCTGAGATTTTAGGCGAATAGCTGTTAGCGGAACCGCTATGATGACATTGCACAAATTCAGGCGACTGATCAAAAATTATTTTTTAATGTCAACTTTATCACGACAACTTTAAAAAGGATAGAATGAAAAAATTCACCGTTTACCTAACCAGAGAATACGTTGTGGAGATAGAGGCAAATAATGAAGAAGACGCACAAACTTATACATCATTTTATGTTTCAGGGGGAGTTGATGAATCTACTCCATCTACCCGCAAGCAAAATAATTTTGAAATTCTTAGCATTAAACCAACATTAAATGATGCCATTTCCATTGAATAGACAATACATTAATTGTTCCTAAATTTGCAAAACCCCTTCATCTTAGAAGAATCTTCTGCCCCTTAAAATACCATCTCACTTATAGCTACTATTTCAGAAAGTCATTTTCAAAAAAGCCAAAACCGGTAGTTCCGAAATACTCGGTATTTATTATGTGCTGTTTTCATCTACAATTCTTTTCTTTGAACTAATGAAATTTACCTTCAGATTCCTTTTTATACTAAGCCTCTTGTCTGTTTTCCATAGTCAACTGACTTATGCCACGCATTACCGGGCAGGCGAAATTCTTTACAAACTGATTGGCAATTTTCAGTATCAGGCTACGGTGATTACTTATAGCAAAGTAAGCGGAGTGAGCATACAAGCCGACCGGGACAGCATAGAGATCTTTTGGGGAGATGCTACCTCGAATGTGATTTTACGGGTAAACGGTCCCGATACAGATGGCAACGGAGTGCCCAATGGAGAGTATTTGGCGAACGACATTAAAAAGAATGTGTACGTAGGCACACATACTTACCCGGGTATTCCTCCGGCTCCTAAGCGCTTTTATATTATTTCCTTTTACGATCAGAACCGGATTGACGGCATCAACAATATTGATGGAGGGAATTCAGTGAATATTCCTTTTTATCTCGAAGACACCTTAAAATTTCCGACTGACCTGGCCAACATCGGCTTCAACTCCTCTCCCATTCTGTTGAATCCTCCCATTGATTATGCCAATGTGAACGACACTTTTTATCACAACCCCAATGCCTACGATCCCGATGGGGACAGTCTTGATTTTCGTTTGATTCCCCCTTTGCAAGATCAGAGTATAAACGTGCCGCTGTATCAATTCCCCGATCAGTATTGCTCCACTAACGACATCTTTACCATCAATAAACACACCGGTGAAATTATCTGGGCAGTCCCCTGTCAAAAAGGGATTTTTAATATCGCCATCATGATACATGAATACCGCAATGGTGTCAGCTTAGGCACCATGATTCGCGATATGCAGATTATTGTGAACCAACTACCTAACAGCCCTCCTCAAATTGCCGATGTACCCGATACCTGCATCCGAGCGGGCGATACTTTGCGGATGAACGTGCGAGCTACTGACCCCAATAGTTCGCAAATAGTGACGCTCACGGCTAACGGGGGGCCGTTTCAACTTCCTATCTCTCCCGCACAGTTTTCTGCTACAGCCGGTAATCCTGCTAATGGTGTATTTAATTGGAACACCGTGTGCGATCACATCAGAGGGCAACCTTACATCGTAGTATTTAAGGCAGAAGACAATTACACAGTCCCCGGATCGGGAGGGCCTACATTACTTCCTTTAGTTGATTTGGAAACGTGGCAAATCAGGGTTATTGCCCCTCCGGTAGAGAACCTGACGGCTACCCCCACAGCCGGAGGCATTGTACTGAACTGGCAAAACCCCTATAAGTGTTCGGGCTTTGCCAACTTCCGCGGATTTTCAGTATGGCGGAAAACAGGTTGCGACAACTTTATACCGGATTACTGTGAAACAGGATTGGGCGGACGGGGTTACACCAAGTTGACATCGAGCAATATTTTCACTTACACCTTTACGGATCCCACTACAGTAATCGGGCAGCAATATACTTACAGAGTGGTTGCTCATTTCTCAAAACTTTCACCCAATGGCCTGTTTCAATTTGATGCCGTAGAGAGCGTACCTTCAGAGGGAGTTTGCATATTCCGTCCGGTAGATGTGCCGGTAATACTGAATGTAGATGTACTGCAAACCGACCCTACAAACGGACAAATATTTGTGCGCTGGACCAAACCTTTAGCGGGAGGAAATAACTTAGACACCGTTCAAAATCCTCCGCCATATCGTTTTGATTTGTATCGCGGAGAAGGATTAAACTTTAGTAATCCCGTTTTGATTCACACCAACACATCAACTACATATTCGGCTATTACCGATACTACCTACACCGATGTTGTACTCGATACCAAAACCACTCCGTGGAGCTATCAGATATTTTTCTTTTCAAATAATGATACCATTGGAAACACCACTGTTGCTTCGTCAGTGTTTCTAAAGATGGCTCCGAGCGATCAATCATTAGCTCTTAGTTGGCAGGAAAATGTTCCTTGGACAAATGATAGCTTCTCCGTTTTCCGCTTTAATAAAATAAGCAATCAGTTCGATTCCATAGGGATAGCATACACGCACGCTTATACAGATACCGGACTGATCAACGATTCAACTTATTGCTACTATATAAAAAGCTACGGACATTACTCACTCGATATTTTTCCCAAACCCCTTCTCAATAAATCACAAGAGGACTGTGCTATACCGGTGGACACTGTTCCTCCTTGTCCGCCTACGCTCACTGTCACTAACGATTGCGACCAGTATTCGGGGCAGGTTTGGCAAAACGCCCAATACATCAATCACTTAAAATGGAGTAATCAGCAAGACACTTGTGCCGGTGATATCGAGCGCTATTATGTGTACTATGGAAATGATTCAACGGGCATGGTGCTGTTAGACAGCCTTTCGGCTAAGGAGGACACCACTTATGAGCATATACTCACTGATAATCTGGCGGGTTGCTATGCCGTTACAGCGGTTGACCGCATCGGCAACGAAAGTCGGTTTAGCAATGTATTCTGCATTGACAACTGCCCTTATTATGTGTTACCCAATGCTTTTACTCCGAATGGTGATGGGAAGAATGATTTGTTTCATCCCTTTAAGCCTTACCGCTTTGTACCCAAGATAGAAATGCGCATTTACAACCGATGGGGCGAAGAAGTATTTCGCACAGAAGATCCTGAAATAAACTGGGATGGAAAAGACCAAAAAACAGGGAAACCATTGAGTGACGGAGTGTATTTATATGCCGGCTTTTATTATGAGCAACACCTTGACGGCTTAGTAAAGAAACCGTTGAGCGGAGAAAAGAAAGGAGGCGGCTTTATCCACTTAATGAGAGGAAAGTAAAAGCACAGACGGATATAAATAGTCATTCCATAACTAAACAAGTCCGGCAGAAGAATATGACAAAGGATAATCAGCATCTCCCTTTCAAATTCGCGGCACCGAATCCTATCCCACAAAAAGTAAACCATTACATCTGTATATGTTCACAGGAATTATAGAAACTACGGGCAAAATTGTAGAGATGATTGATGATGACGGCAACATGCACCTTGTAGTGGAGTCGCCTATTTCAATGGAATTGAAAGTGGATCAGAGCATTGCCCACAACGGAGTATGCCTCACTGTAACAGAAATAATTGGCAACACTCATCGCGTTACGGCAATTGACGAAACTTTAAAAAAAACCAATCTCGGTATGCTGAGTGAAGGCGATGAAATAAACTTAGAGCGCTGCACTAAAGTGGGCGACCGCTTAGATGGTCACATTGTGCAAGGCCATGTAGATCAAACCGGAGAATGTGTGGCGGTAGAAAAACACGAGGGCAGTTATGTGTACACCTTTCGCTACCTTCCCTCTCGTGAAAACATAGTAGTGGAAAAAGGTTCCATCTGCGTCAATGGAATTTCATTTACGTCTTTTAATACTTCAGATGATTTATTCTCGGTGGCCATTATTCCCTATACCTACGAACATACAAACATCCGCCTGGTAAAACCCGGCCACAAAGTGAATCTTGAGTTTGATATTATCGGAAAGTATGTAGCAGCCTTAGTAGAGAAAACAAATTCTTCCAATTAAGATCCTTAATCGAAAAGACCAAGTGGACAGAGTTAGGCAATGCCCTTCTACTGTTTGAGGAGCTTCACATATTCTACCACTGCATCAATTTGTTCATCCGTTAGCTTTTTGTAAGCTGGCATAGCGTTTTTACCGTGCCGGATAATTTCCTTCTGTTCATCAGGCGACAGTTGAGTCAGGGTCAAATCTTTTGCTCCGCTATTGAGTAATTTGCCATCGGCTCCATGACAAGTGATGCAGGTCTTGTTGTAAATCATTTTACCGGCTTCTAAAGAAGATGTAGCCGCAGAGGTGTCTATCTTTCCTCCGGTGGCAGCCGCCTTGCTCATCTCCGCTAATCCATAAGCGGCAATAATGAGAATAACCGACAGCGCAGCCATGCCTATGTTTGCCCTTTTGAAGCCGATGATGGCCAAAGGAATAGCAGCAAAAACACAAAGTAGTTTAATAACAAAAAGAGTGTTGAACACGGCTCCATCCACCATCATCCACACCCCTGTGATTAAGAACAGAGCACTCAAAACCATTTCGGGAATCTTAGTTACCTTAGAATACTTCGCCAGTTTCTCCGACTTGCCGGATTGCAGCAAAAAGAGTTTTACCATATAGTGAATGAGGAATAGGGAAACCACTAATTTGTGGGTGTGTAGTAAGGCTGTAAACATCGCAGAGTTTTTAGTTCATCAAAAATAAAATTTTCCATTTGGCAAGTGCCATTGTCAAGCAATCGCTTTAGCGGGTAAAGGTTTTAGTCATGAGAGGGAAGAATGGAAATGTAACATCTGTGTTGATCTTTTGCCGAGATAGTAAGGGACTGTTTGGATTTATTCAGTCAGGTAGTTATCGCAAGGTATGAACAAGCCTTTCGCAATTCCTTATAAATATTGAATCTCTACTTTCAGTTCAGCAAATTTCCGAATCATGGCAGATACTCCGCAATATTTTTCTTGTGAAAGATGTACGGCTCTTTCCATTTTAGTTCGGTCATCTGAATTATTCAAGTGAACTGAATAAATCAGCTTAACTCGGTCGTATATTTTGGGATTATCTTCGGTTAATTCTCCGGTTACTTTCATACGGAAGTCAGTAAACTCCACGTGCATTTTCTTCAGCATATCTACTACATCAATGCCGGTGCAGCCCGCCAGTGAGGAAAGAATAAGTGCCTTGGGGCGAAGTCCGGTAGAAGAAGATTCATCCGGGTTGCCATCTATGCGAAAGGTTTTGCCGTTTTGCAAGGCATCGAACTTCAAATCATCTATCCATCTTACTTCTGTTTCGTGTGTAGTCATTTTTGCTTTTGTTTTTCAATTGTCAGCTTCTTAACTGCAATATACATCCATTCTTCATTCACTTTAAAATCGGTCTCTTTAGTTAAGTGTACTGCTTGCGTATGCCAATCATTGCTCACTGCTATTGATTTGTAAGTATTGTCATGGGTAGAGATAAACACCGGCATTTCAAAGCCTTTTACATCCGTATTCCATCGGTAACTGAGGTTATACGTTTTCCCCTTTGTTTTAGTCAGGTGATATTCAAAAACCGGAATGGAAGAATAGCGAAGATACTGATCAAAAACTGGCGACAGGTTCATTCCTGTTTTGGTGTTGAAATAGTTCACCACATCGCTATAGCCAATGTTCTTCATCTTGAAAGTAGTATCGCACATTCCTTTAATGAGGCTCCACCAAAGGGTGTCGTTATTCACCACGTGGCGAAGAGTATTTAAAAAC
>CAZQYO010000063.1:0-11491 GCA_964597415.1 uncultured Chitinophaga sp. | reverse complement strand
CTCCTATCCCATAAGATGGGATAAGTACGCCCATCTTATAGGCGCTCCTATCCCATAAGATGGGATAAGTACGCCCATCTTATAGGGTCTCCTATCCCATAAGATGGGATAAGTACGCCCATCTTATAGGGCCTCCTATCCCATAAGATGGGATAAGTACGCCCATCTTATAGGGGTACCTATCCTATAAAAGGTAACAAAGTGTTACCGAAAAGGGAATGTACTTGTATAAGGAACTGATTATGAGTGCTTATACTTCGGGAGCCGGCTGGCTACCACTACCCTGATTAGCAAACCGAGCCATTAAAATGAATGAAAACTGACAAATGACGCACGATAAGCGCGCCATTCAGTGCACCAATTTTTACAAAAAAAAGATGCCCTGCCTTTTAAAGACAGAGCATCACAGCAACTCGGATTCTTTGATTAACTCAGGCTGACTGACCCCTTACCTATCACCTGCCCACTTTGATAAACTTCTACCCGGTAGGTTCCCGGATCATTGATATATCGGTTCCAGTAAACCACTACCTTTTTATTTTTCTGATTCCACGGAATGCTGGCCTGCTTGGTATAGGGTACCGGTTTGCTTTCTACCGTTTCGGGTATTACTGCCGTGCCGTTTTTTCCCACCGAAATGGTTTCGCCTTTTGGATTTATGATGCGCACATACAAATCTAACTTGCCAGGGTCGAGAGCCTTATTGGCACCTGTTTCAAAACTAATTTTCAGGCTTTCGGCAGCTTTGGCCTTTTTCACTTCTACTTCCTTACCATTAATCATTCTGCGCTTCACTGCCTCTACTTCTAACTTAGATAGATCGAGTATAGAAGCTGTTTCAATCTTCTGCGAAAGCTGACCGTTATGCTGTGTCAGTGCATCATTTTGCTGCATCTCACAATCCAAATCGGAACTCAACGCCACCGTTTGCACCCTGTAGCCCTCTACCTTTTGCTGTAGCGAAGCCACCGTAGCTTCATACTGACTGATCCTCGCTCTGGCATCTTCCAAGCTTTTATTGGTGAGCGTGTTTGAAGCATAAGCAGAAGATAGCTTTAGTTTAATCTCCGCTATCATCTGTTGCTTTTGCTGAATCACTCTGTCTAAGTCGGCATTCTTACCCTTCAGGTCGCCAATTTCTGCACTGGCCTGATCCAACAATTCAGTGGTTTTATGATACTCATCTTCTAAACTCGAGTATTGTTTTTCTACCGCAGCCTTTTGTACTATCAGTACATTTTTATGGTGCAGATTGTTAAACATAAAATAAGCGGTAACTCCATTGATTAGCAGCAGTACTGCTATGGCGGCAATCATCAGTTTTCTGTTGCCTGCCGGTTTTGCATTCGTTTCCATTGTCTGTTGATTTTAGTTAGAAAAAAAAGACCGGGTTTAAAACAGCGCTGTTTATATTCCTCTTGTCTGCAATTGATAATTAAACTCGTTTCGCAATACGAAATTGTGCGAAATAACCCTTCTATACCATCCCCTATTAGGGGGATATGATGTAGTGCGCTATTCAAATGAAGAGTGTTGAATGAGGGTTTCATTTCATTCGCTTTCTCCTTCACGCGACATCACAGACCGAAACTTCAAGAGTGCGTTTTACTCTTTTACAAGTCTAATTGGCGATTGGCGGCTTCCCCGTCAGCAGTTAGTATGGCGATAAATGGAGGGAGGATATGCCGGCTTTATTTATCTTGTTTCGCAAAAACTACGGCTTTATGAAAATGGATTTTGAACTAAAGGGACAGGAATTTATAGAGTTGAACAAACTGCTGAAAGTGCTGCAACTGACCGAAACCGGTGGTGAAGCAAACGCAGTAATTACTAAACGCAAAGTGCGGGTGAATTACGGTATCGAAATACAGAAGCGTAAAAAAGTACGCGCAGGAGATCGGGTAGAATACGGTAAAGTGATAGTGACCGTGAAGCCATAGGCAATACCGATTGCTATAGAAGTGTTTTTTTGCACAGATGCTAAAACTTTTCTAAACTTTGCACGGTCACTCATGCCTTTCGGGGCGCATTACCCACACCTAAAATCAGACAATATGTTACAACAAACCATTTCCGAAATTTTTGAACGCGATTTGAATAAACTGAAAGAAGAGATATCACTTTATAAAAGCGAAAGTGATATGTGGTTGCTGAAGGAGGGCATCAGTAATTCGGGCGGAAATTTGTGCCTGCACCTAATTGGCAACCTCCAACATTTTATTGGGGCTTTATTGGGAAATACCGGCTATGTGCGCAACCGACAGGCAGAGTTTGAGTCAAAAAATATTGGACGCAAAAAAATTCTCGCTGACCTTGATGCAACTATACTGGTAGTAAAAAACACCCTACTTAATTTACCCGATGCCGAACTGAATAACATGTTCCCGCAGGAATTAGGCGGCAAAAAATTTACGGTGGGGCAGTTTATTGTTCATTTAACTACGCATTTAAATTATCACTTGGGTCAAATCAACTATCACAGGCGTTTGCTTGGTGCAAAGTAAGCTCGCTTAACTTTATACCCCTGTTATAAGTACATGGTTTTGTAACTTGCACAAAAATAGAAGCGATGGGAGCCTTACCTTTTGCCGAGCGTTTTGCCAATCATTTGACGTACGATATACTGCGCTACTTTTTGTTTTGCGGCATTCCCTTCCTTATTTTTTATGTGTGGTTCAAGTCGCCTCTTTTCCGATTTAAAATTCAACCTAAGTTTCCCGGTATATCCCATATCAAGCGCGAAATACTTTATTCCCTTTTGTCTATGACGATTTTCACCACCATCGGCACCGGAGTGTTTGTAGCACATCGCTACGGCTACACAAAAATCTACACCGATATTCACGAGTATGGAATAGCCTATTTTATTTTTTCGGTGTTTCTATTCATCTTTCTTCACGATGCCTACTTCTACTGGAGCCATCGCCTCATGCACCACAAAAAGATTTATAGACATGTACATCTGATCCATCACAAAAGCATTAACCCCACCCCTTGGGCCGCTTTTTCATTTCATCCTTTAGAAGCAATTGCGCAAGTTCTTATTCTGCCCATTATGGTATTTGTCATTCCATTTCACCCTTTGGCTATTCTTATATGGGGAATTTATCAGCTTGCCCTGAATGTGGGTGGTCATGTGGGGTTTGAATTGTTTCCCAGCGGCTTTACCAATAACATTATTTCCAAGTGGCACAACACTTCTACGCATCACAACATGCACCATAAATATGTAACCTGTAACTACGGACTTTATTTCAATCTGTGGGATCGCCTAATGGGAACCAACCATGCAAACTACAGTGAAGAGTTTGAAAAAGTATGTGACCGAAGAAAAGCCTCCGCAATCAAAGACGTGGAAATAAATACTGCGGAGCAAACAGAGGTAAACTCCGTGCATACATAGATAGAAGTAACAGTACATTATTTCTTGTTGCTTTACTTAATTCTCGCAATATTCAGTTTCTTAGAGCATAAACCACATACCCATGACCCGCGAAAAATGGATAAAGTTGAGCGCTGCTTTTACAGCCGGCAGTATTTTACCGCAACACTTGTTAGCACAACTGTTAAGTGATGGCGAATTAAAGCGAAGCGACTTTGGAAATGACTTTGTATGGGGAACCGCCACTGCCGCTTATCAGATAGAGGGCGGCTGGAACGAAGATGGCAAAGGCGAGAGCATCTGGGATCATTTTACACATCACCATAAGGGGAAGATTAAAACGCGCGAAAATGGAGATGTGGCAGATGACTTCTACCATCGCTACGCCAGTGATATTGAATTGATGCACCAACTGCATATTCCTGCTTCGCGCTTTTCCATTGCATGGTCGCGGGTGCTGCCACAGGGTACAGGGCAAGTCAATCAAAAAGGGATTGATTTTTACAATCGAGTTATTGATAAATGCTTACAACAAAACGTAAGCCCCTGGATTACTTGTTATCACTGGGATTTGCCACAGGCACTCGAAGAAAAAGGCGGATGGCCCAACCGCGACAGCATTAAATGGTTCGAAGAATATGTGGATGTGATTACCCGCCATTTTGGTGACCGTGTAAAAAACTGGATGGTGTTTAACGAGCCGATGGCCTTTGTGCCCTTGGGCTATTTAGTTGGAATGCACGCGCCCGGCCACATTAACTTTAGTAAGTTTTACAAAGCAACACACCATGTAGTAATGTGCCATGGCGCTGGCGCGAGAGTGATTCGCAACAATGTGAAAGAAGCTCGCATCGGTACCACCTTTTCGTGCAGCCATGTAGATGCAAAGAACGATCACCCCGGCAATATTAAAGCTGCGGTAAGAGCCGATGCCTTTATCAATCGTTTGTTTTTAGACCCCGTGATGGGACGGGGCTATCCCACAAAAGATTTGCCGGCTTGCAAGCATATCGAAAAACATATTCTACCGGGCGATGAAAAACTGATGGCCTATGATTTCGATTTTATAGGGATGCAAAATTACTCGCGCATGGTGGTGAAAAAACTGGCACTTATTCCCATCATCCATTTTGTGAATGTACCGGCCAAAAAGCTCGGACACGAAATTACTGACATGGGATGGGAAGTGTACCCCGAAGGCATTTACCAATTGCTGAAACAGTATGCCGCTTACAAAAACATGCCGCAAATAATCGTGACCGAAAATGGTGCTGCTTTTCCGGATACGATGGTAAACGGAGAAATAAACGACACACAACGCCTTCAGTTTATAAAAGATTATCTGAAACAAATTCTGCGAGCGAAACGCGAAGGGGTAAACGTAGGCGGTTATTTCATCTGGAGCTTTATGGACAATTTTGAGTGGGCAGAAGGTTATCGGCCGCGCTTTGGCATTGTAGGTGTTGATTTTAAAACACAACAGCGAACCGTGAAGGCGAGCGGCAAATGGTTTAGCGAATTTTTAAGCAAATAGGGATGAAATCAGAATATATTTCTGCCAACGGCCTCCGATTTCATTATGTAGAAGAAGGTACGGGAGAACTTGTCATTTTGCTTCATGGCTTCCCGGAATTTTGGTACGGATGGAAGAATCAAATCCCGGCTTTGGCAAAGAAATACCGCACAGTCGCTGTAGATATGAGAGGCTATAATTTGAGTGATAAACCGCCCCGCGTTTCCGACTATGCCATACAAAATCCGGCTAAGGACATTGCTGAAATAGTGAAAGCCTTAGGGGAGGAAAAAGCGATTATCGCAGGCCATGACTGGGGAGCAGCAGTCGCTTGGGCGGTAGCTTCTTTACATTCAGAAGTGGTTAAGAAATTAGCTGTATTGAACGTACCTCATCCCAGCGAAATGAGCCGTGCTTTCACGAGCTTTAATTTTTCGCAATGGAAGAAAAGCTGGTACATTTTCTTTTTCCAGTTGCCCTTTATTCCCGAAAAAGTAGTAGGCACTGAAAAATTTTTTCGCGGTACGTTTAAGAAGATGTTGATCCACAGAAAGAATATTACCCCTGAGGATGTAAAAAAATATGTTGAAGCCTATGCACAGCCCAATGCAGTAAAATCAACTATTGCCTACTACCGCGCTGCATTCCGCAATTTTATCAGCCCGATAAAAATGCCAAGAGTACAAGCACCGGTATTGATGCTTTGGGGCGAAAAGGATATCGCATTGGGCAAAGAACTGACTTACCGCACCAAAGATTACTGTGATAATACTTGCGAGATATTATATGACCCAACCAGCGGTCACTTCATACAGCACGACCATCCCGATTGGGTAAATGAAAACTTGTTGCGGTTTTTCAGTGAACCTTAATCCGCGTACTCCAAATCTACCGAAAACTTCTCGGGATGCTTACCCTGAATAGGCTTATAGAAATCCATAATGCGCTACATGTCTTTCTTCATATCCCCTGTGGGCATAAACACATCACCCACACCGGCAATCTTGTTTTTGTAATCTAAGTAGCCGAGTGCAATAGGCACTTTGGCTCCTACAGCCACATGATAAAAGCCGGTTTTCCATTTAGTGCGTAAGGCTCGCGTTCCTTCGGGTGTCACCATCACCACCAATTCTTCTCTGCCATTAAATAACTCAATCATTGCTTCGGTCATGCTTGGCCGTGCATCTCCCGGGCGTTTAGGAGTGCGATCTATACCTATTGCCCCCAATGATTTCATGATACCACCGAAGGGGAATCGCAGCCATTCCTCCTTCACCGTAAAGCGAATAGGAATATTCATCATAGCGAAAGATGCACGAGCAAAAATCAAATCCCAGTTGCTGGTGTGCGGCACAGCGAGCATAACGCACTTTTTAAAGTCTGTCTTTAAATGGTCATCTAACGTCCACCCGAAAATCCAAAAAATAAACCTCGATATCAATTTTCCCATAGTTGGGCGAATATAGAATGTCGGAATTATTATTGCCCGGATATTTTTCTTCATAAATATTGTTCAAATTCACCACCCGCAAACTCTCATTTTTCTTATGAAAAAAATACTTCTCCTTTTCACTGTTTTATATACTCTAAATCTCTCCGCTCAAGTCAATCCTAACTACCATGTTGAGATTGTGCGCGATAGTTTCGGAGTACCTCACATCTTTGGAAAAACCGATGCCGACTGCTCTTATGGCTTAGTGTATTGTGCCTTAGAAGATGACTACAAAACGGTGATGTGGGGATTGCTGCTTGCCAGAGGGAAATTAGGTTTGATGCTCGGTATTGAAGGAGCTAAAATTGACTATGCCGTACAGCTATTAGGAGTGCCTGATTTTATAAAGACCCATTATGAAACAGATTTATCGCCCGAAACAAAAAAACTGCTTGAAGCCGGGGCTGCTGCCGGAAATGACTGGGCAAAAAAACATCCGGATAAAATTAGATTTAAGGGTTTGCTACCAATTCAACCCACCGATTTTATTGCCGGCTACATGCTTTCTATGGCGCTGATGACGGGGGTGGATGGAGCAATTAAAAGTGTAGTGGGAGAAACCGTTCCTACTCTTGAGTTTAATAAAGATGCCCGCGGCTCTAACGCGATTGCTATGAACTCTCGCATCACCACTGACGGCAATGTTTATTTGGATGTAAATGCCCACCAGCCGCTCGAAGGGCCAATGAGTTGGTACGAAGCACACCTGCATAGCGAAGAAGGCCTGAATATTTTAGGAGCTACTTTTCACGGAGCAGTTTCTATTTTTCACGGGGTGAATGAAAACTTAGGATGGGCGCACACCACCAACTATTTCGATGCTATTGATATTTATCAGTTAGAAAAGGATCCCAAAAAGAAGAATCACTACTTAGTAGATGGCGTTTCGTACCCGCTGGAAAGTAGCAGAGCTAAACTCACCGTTAATCTGGCTAAAAACCGCGATAAACATAAATTTATTCTCAGCATCGGAAAGAAAAAATGGTGGAGCATGTATGGGGCTACTTATATAAACAAAAAGGGAATTTTTGCGATACGATTGGCTTCGAACATGACTTTGAAAAGCGTGGAGGAATGGTACCGAATGAACAAAGCAAAGAACTATACCGAATTTAGAAATGCCCTGAATATTCAAGGCATCATCAACCAGTATGTGACCTATGCCGACCGCTACGATACTATTTATTGTGTGAGCAATGGGGCTATGCCTATTCGGGCTGATGGCTATAATTGGCAAAGCACAGTGCCCGGTAATACAAAGAAAACTCTTTGGACAAAATTTTTACCTCACGACTCCTTGCCGCATGTGCTGAATCCTAAATGTGGTTATGTGTTTGATGTAAATAACACATCGTATAGCATGACGGCTAAAGAAGAAAACCCCATCCCGCTGGCTTGTCAGAGAAATGTATCGTTTGCTACAAACGAAACCAATCGCAGCAGACGGTTTTACGAAATGATGGAAGGGAAAACAAAAATTTCTTGGCAAGACTTCCTGAAAATTAAATATGATGACCACTATCCTCAAAAGGTAGTTGCACCTTTCAAGAGTTTCGATTTGGAAGAGGCCTTTCACTTAGATGAAAAGAAATATCCCGATATAGCCGATGCTATTGACGTAATGAAAGCATGGGCAGTCAATCGCTCCGGAGACATAGCAGATACGAATGCAACTCTCGTGTACAAATGGATTTACGGAACGTATTTTTCTATTAATGATGAGATAGAAAAAAAGTTCAAGGATGATCCGTCCTATAAACTCGAATATTTTGCCGATGGCGTGCGCAAAGCAAAAGCCGAAATGCTAACCGATTTCGGTAAATTATGTGTTCCACTGGGCGAGTATCAGCGCCATCAACGCGATGGGGTAGATCTGCCCACCAGTGGCGGTCCCGATATGTTTAATGCAAAATATGGCGAACCATATCAAAAGGGGAAGCGCAGAATTACTGCGGGGGAAAGCTATATACTGCTTGCAAAATTTAAAAAAGATGGCAGCCTGCCCGACTTGCACAGCATCGCCTGTTATGGCAGCAGTAATACCCCGGGAGCTAAACATTACACCGATCAGATGCAAATGTATGTGCACCAACAAACCAAAGAAGAAAGCCTGAGCAAGGAATGGGCGTATAAGCACGCGGAGAGGATATACAAGCCGGGAGAATAATATTCCCCATACAAAAACATCCTATGAAACACAATGCTGCCTAATAATAAATATGGTACAGAAATTTTTTGGGTTGGATGCGGATTCGACTGTACCGATATATCTCGGATGGGCAATGGATGAAAACAATACTAAAGGAGTACTCATTAAAGTGGTGAATCAAAATAAAGTGGACGATCAGGGAGACCGGATATGAGCACACTACACCATTATGCCACTAACTATATATTGGTTGAAGATGATGGCCAATACACTTTCAAGGCAGAGGACTTTAACAACATACGCCTATGAATGAATTACTCATTACAGTTATGTTGGGAAATGTGACCATCGCATCAGACAATGGCCATAGAGTAAATCTGTATGGTAGCGAAGAAGTTTTCTGGGGGCAGTATATCTTAAGAGAGTAATCGGAGGTGAAATTTCGAACGAGCCTATATTCATTAAGAAAGCGGCTCCCCTGTGTAGAACCGGTTCCCTAAATATTGCGGGAACATGTGGAAGAGCAAGTAAACTCTAACTTCGTTTAGCACCCGCAAATGGCGCTTTTGCGTCCGCTTACAAAATGTGGTACTAAGTCTGAAATTAATATCTTAGCGCGAAATCAGTTATATGCGTTCCATCTTTATTCTTCTTTGTTCCTCAATGATTTTATTGAGTTCCTGCAAGAAGGAGACATCTAACGTTAGTGTAGAATGTACTAATCCGGCTATCTACCAAAAGTTCGATACCGCCCGCGCGTTAATATTGGCTGCTATGGATTCACGGCTCTCCGATTTTTCAAATATCGGCTATTGCGATACTTGTTTCAGCAAAGAATTAACCACTGCTAATGCGCAGGTTTATTCGATTGGCGAGTTGATAAACCAAACCTCCAGTTGTTACAATGTTTACCACAGTTATCAGGGTTATTGCTACAAAATGTTTGCAGGAGCACAAACGGTTTCTATGCAAACGGATTCTTCTGAGTTTGCTGTTTTAAGACAATCATACGATGTTAAGTTTGGGCAGATACTGAATTACGTGAAGTCCCTGCAATAGCGCCTTCAAAAAAAAATTTATTGCTAAACCTTATTACGGTTAAAATTTGGCACAATTCTTATCGTTAGATTTTGTACCAAAACAAATGACGTATGAAAAGAATGATGCTTTTGGTAATGGTGGCCGGAACTGCCTTTACCTCCTGTTCCAAATGCACTGTATGTACTCCACAGCAAGGAACTGATGCTAAAGTTTGTGAGCAAGATTATCCCTCCAACTCAGACTATGAAGCTGCTATTGACTTTTATGAGGGAGCCGGTTATAATTGCTACAAGAGCCTATAAACAGAATCATCTAAAATAGTAAGGGTCACCTATAGCGACCCTTATTATTTTAGATGAGTTGGATGAATGCAGAATATTAAGCAGGCTTTCCGCCTTCAGCGCAAATAATCACTTTATTGTTGAGGCACTCTACAAAACCTCCGCTGATATCAAACCTCTTTTCTCCTTCTTTTGAACCTACGCGAACAATACCATTCCCTAAAGCAGAAATTATAGGAGCGTGCTTATCTAATATTTCGAAAAGACCATCTACTCCGGGAAGCATTACCATTGTTGCCTCTCCGCTAAATAGTTTTTTTTCGGGTGTGAGAATTTCAAGTATCATAGTTTCATTGCGCTTTTAGCTGTATGGAATTAGATGGTTTACTTCTAATCCCTAACAGTTATTGGCTATTTCGATGCTTCAGCTAATAATTTTTCTCCTTTGGCAATCGCTTCGTCAATAGAACCTACTAAGTTGAAGGCAGCTTCAGGATATTTGTCCACTTCGCCATTCATAATCATGTTGAAGCCTCTAATCGTTTCCTGAATATCTACCAACACTCCTTTAAGTCCGGTAAACTGCTCCGCCACATGGAAGGGCTGAGAAAGGAACCGCTGCACACGCCTTGCACGGTGAACCACCAATCGGTCCTCTTCACTTAACTCATCCATACCGAGAATAGCAATAATATCCTGCAATTCCTTATAGCGCTGAAGAGTTTCTTTCACTCGCATAGCGCAACCGTAGTGCTCATCGCCCAGCACCGCAGCACTAAGAATTCTTGAAGTTGAATCCAATGGATCCACTGCGGGGTAAATTCCCAATTCGGCAATTTTACGACTCAATACCGTAGTAGCATCCAAGTGAGCAAAGGTGGTAGCCGGTGCCGGGTCTGTCAAGTCATCGGCCGGCACATAAACTGCCTGAACCGAAGTGATAGAACCCCTCTTGGTAGATGTAATCCGCTCCTGCATCAAACCCATCTCGGTAGCCAGTGTAGGCTGATAACCCACGGCTGAAGGCATACGACCTAAAAGTGCCGACACCTCAGAACCTGCCTGAGTAAAACGGAAAATATTATCAATAAAGAAGAGAATATCGCGACCGCCTTTGGCATCATTTTTATCTCCATCGCGGAAGTACTCCGCAATAGTTAATCCGGACAGAGCCACCCGCGCACGTGCTCCCGGTGGCTCGTTCATCTGACCAAATACCAAAGTAGCCTGCGATTCAGCCAAAGAAGTAGCATCCACTTTGCTCAAATCCCATCCGCCTTTCTCCATGCTGTGCTTAAATTCTTCACCATACTTCACCACATTACTTTCAATCATTTCCCGCAGCAAGTCATTTCCTTCACGGGTTCTTTCTCCCACCCCTGCAAACACAGAAAGACCGGCATAAGCCTTCGCAATGTTATTGATGAGTTCCATGATTAATACTGTTTTTCCTACCCCTGCCCCTCCAAACAAACCAATCTTACCTCCTTTAGAATAAGGCTCTAATAAGTCAATTACCTTGATACCGGTAAAGAGCACTTCGGCATCTGTAGAAAGGTCTTCATAAGCTGGCGGCATTCGGTGAATAGGGTACCCTCCCTCTTTAGAAACAGGGATATTGATCCCGTCTATC
>CAZQYO010000062.1:0-11761 GCA_964597415.1 uncultured Chitinophaga sp. | reverse complement strand
AAAGCCTTTGCCTCGCGCATTACTACAGGAAATTTAGAGGATAATCTCAGTTGGATAAAAAATGCCGATTGGATTATTGAAGTAGTGGTGGAGCGCCTCGACATTAAGAAAATGGTTTTTGAAAATGTTGAGAAATACCGCAAGCCCGGCACTCTGATTACTTCCAACACCTCGGGGATTCCCATTCATTTAATGGCCGAAGGCAGAAGTGATGATTTCCGCACCCATTTTTGCGGCACTCACTTTTTCAATCCTCCGCGTTATCTGCGTTTATTAGAGGTCATTCCTACAGCCGAAACTCATCCTGAAGTCATAGACTTCTTGATGCACTATGGAGACTTGTTTCTTGGCAAACAAACTGTATTGTGTAAAGATACCCCGGCCTTCATAGCCAACCGGGTAGGGGTTTTCAGTATTGCGGCAGTTATTAAACTGATGCAGGAAATGGATATGACCATTGATGAAATAGATGCCTTAACCGGTACGCTGATCGGCAAACCGAAATCGGCCACCTTCAGAACTACCGATGTAGCAGGACTTGATACGATGATTAAGGTCATGAAAGGCGCGTATGACAATCTTCCAAACGATGAGTACCGCGAGGTGATGCAGGTGCCTGATTGGATTATGAAGATGAATGAGAACAAGTGGTGGGGTGACAAGAGCGGTCAGGGATTTTTTAAGAAGACCAAAGATGCTTCAGGTAAAAAATCATTTGCTACGCTCGATTGGAAAACGTTGGAATACCTGCCTTCGCAAAAAACAAAGTCGGTCACTACAGAATTAAAAAGCATTGAAGATTTGAAAAAACGTCTTCCTGCATTAGCGAAGCAAACCGATAAGCACGGAGAGTTTCTGCGCAAGTTAACATACTATGTTTCTGCGTATGTAAGCAATCGAATTCCCGAAATCAGCGATGAACTTTATAGAATAGATGATGCGATGCGTGCCGGCTTCGGATGGGAAATTGGTCCCTTTGAACAATGGGATGCCATCGGTGTAGAAGTGCTTACCAAAGGCATGAGAGAAGCCGGTTTTAAAGTGAACGCTTGGGTAGATGAAATGCTGGCAGCCGGATTCAAAACTTTCTATAAAGTAGAAGGAGGGGTGCAGAAATATTACGACATTCCGAGTAAATCATACAAAGCTATTCCGGGTCGTGAATCCTTTATCATTCTGGATAATTACAAAGAGCAGAAGCCGGTTTGGAAAAACGCATTATGCCGGGTAGATGACATCGGTGACGGAGTATTAAATGTGTCTTGGGCCACTAAAATGAATTCTATTGGTGGCGAGGTGATTGAAGCCATCAATAAAGGAATTGATATTGCGGAACAGCAGGGTTGGAAAGGAGTTGTTCTCGGTCATGATTATCCTAACTTCAGTGCCGGTGCCAACCTTGCCATGATTTTTATGTTCGCGCTGGAGCAGGAATATGACGAATTAGATTTTGCCGTCCGCGCTTTTCAGGGAGCTACTATGCGTTGCCGCTATTCTTCGATTCCGGTAGTCGCTGCTCCACACGGCATGACCCTCGGTGGTGGATGTGAGTTTACCATGCACAGCGACAGTGCTGTGGCGGCTGCGGAAACCTATATCGGTTTAGTGGAAGTAGGCGTGGGCCTCATCCCCGGTGGCGGTGGAACCAAAGAAATGGCACTTCGCGCATCCGATGCCTATTACAGTGGTGACCCGAAGATACCTCAATTAGCTGAACGCTTTACAGCTATCGCCACTGCTAAGGTGGCTACTTCGGCTTACGAAGCGTTTGGCATTCATGTGTTGGATAAAATGAAAGACTCTGTAGTGATGAATCAGTCTCGTCAAATTGCCGAAGCTAAACGCAAAGCATTAGAGTTGTATGAAGAAGGCTATGTGCAGAAGCCTCAACGCACAGATATCACCGTATTGGGGAGGAGCGGACTTGCCGCACTTTATGCCGGAGCCGCCTCTTTCAGAGTAGGCGCTTATGCCAGCGAACACGATTATAAAATAGCACAGAAAATTGCTTGGGTGCTTTGCGGTGGCGACCTCACCAGCGAATCGATAGTCAGCGAACAATATCTGCTCGATTTGGAAAGAGAAGCTTTCCTTTCATTGTGTGGGGAGAAGAAAACTTTAGAAAGAATTCAAAGCATTTTGACTACCGGAAAGCCATTGAGAAATTAAACTGGGATAATAGGTAGTTAATATCAAGTATTCAGACAAGTCCAATGCACAACTATAAGCAGCTTAGGGTTTGGGAGAAGTCAATAGACTTACTTGTTGATATTTACTCAACTACCACTGAATTCCCCAAAGAAGAAGAATACGGTTTGACATCACAAAAACGACTAAATACAAAAATATGGAAGCATACATCATAGCAGGAAGCCGCACCGCCATCGGCAAAGCAAAAAAAGGCGGGTTCAGATTTACCACTCCGGTGGATATGGCTTACTATGCCATTAAAGACTTAATGAGAAG
Organism: uncultured Chitinophaga sp.; assembly: GCA_964597415.1. Lineage (GTDB taxonomy): Bacteria > Bacteroidota > Bacteroidia > Chitinophagales > LD1 > Bog-950. Next base: position 9,295 of record CAZQYO010000062.1, on the reverse strand, counting down.
AGTTCCCGAACTCGATCCCAAGCGGGTTGATGACCTGATTGTAGGGAATGCAGTGCCCGAAGCAGAACAGGGTTTGCAAATGGCTCGATGGGTGGCTGTGCGGGCACTTTCCATAGAAATTCCCGGAGTATCAGTGAATCGCTACTGTGGCTCAGGGGTAGAAACCATTGCGATGGCTACAGCAAAAATTAAAGCCGGAATGGCCGATGTTATTATTGCCGGAGGAACAGAAAGCATGAGTTTAGTCCCTACGGTAGGGTATAAGACTGTCCCTAATTACGAAATAGCTAAGGATCATCCCGAATATTATATCGGTATGGGATTAACTGCTGAAAATATTGCCACGAAATACGGTATCACTCGCGAGCAGAGCGATGAGTTTTCTGTGAACTCTCACAAGAAGGCGATTGTTGCGCTTGAAACCGGTAAGTTTTCAGATTTTATTGTTCCCGTAGAAGTGGAGGAAGTGTATTATCAAGACGGCAAAAAGAAAACTCGCACCCATACAGTGAGTCAGGATGAAGGGCCGCGAAAGGATACCTCAATGGAAGGTTTGGCAAAACTGAAACCGGTTTTCAAAAACGGAGGACAAGTAACAGCCGGTAACTCCTCCCAAACATCAGATGCGGCCGCCTTTGTGTTGGTAGTAAGCGAGAGAGTGGTGAAAGAATTGAATTTGCAACCGATTGCCCGTATGGTAAATGTGGCTTCTGTTGGAGTAGATCCTACCATCATGGGAGTTGGTCCGGTAGCAGCTATTCCTAAAGTACTGAAACAGGCCGGACTGAAGTTAGAAGACATGGAATTGATTGAGCTGAATGAAGCCTTCGCAGCACAGTCACTGGCAGTAATTCAAGAAGCGCACCTCAACACCGATGTGATTAATGTCAATGGCGGGGCCATTGCTCTAGGCCATCCGCTCGGTGCATCGGGAACTTATCTTTTCCAAAAACTTATTGGCGAGATGCAACGTAGAAAGAGCCGTTATGGAATGGTTACTGCTTGCATCGGTGGCGGACAAGGCATAGCGGGAATTTTTGAAAGACTATAAAAAAGCATAGAAAGCACAAATTGAGGGGGAGAATCAAAACAACGCAACTTTCATAAGTGACATTCAAAAAAAATGAATCGTACCCTACTAATGCTCTTATCAGAAATCTAAAAAAACAATACGCAATACCTCCATACTTAATACCCGTTACTAAATACTAAATACTTAATTCCTAATACTTAATACTCATCACTCAATACAAACCACAAGAAATGGAAACAAACACAGAAACAAAACGAGTTCTCAAAGGCGGAGAATTTTTAATCAAGGAAACTTCTTTTACTGACGTTCAAACCAAGGATGAATTAAGCGAAGAGCAAAAAATGTTTGGACAAACGGCTGAAGATTTTATCAATAGCCGCGTAGCTCCTAACATTCAGCGGATAGATAAACAAGACCCGGAATTAGTAGTTCAAATTCTAAAAGAGTCTGCCGAATTAGGCTTATTGGGAGCTGCGGTACCGGAAGAATTTGGCGGCATGGGAATAGATCTGGTAACCGATACCGTAATCAATGAAGAAATCGGCAAGGGACATGCTTGGGCGGCTGCGTTTGCGGCTCACACCGGCATCGGCACTTTACCTATTCTTTATTTCGGAACCGAGGAGCAAAAGAAAAAATATCTTCCTGGTTTAGCTGCCGGTGATATTAAGGCGGCTTATTGTTTAACCGAGCCGGGGTCCGGTAGCGATGCGCTGGGTGCTCGCACTAAGGCGGTGCTGACCGAAGATGGCAAATATTATGTGCTGAACGGACAAAAAATGTGGATCACCAATGGTGGCTTTGCTGATATTTTTACGGTGTTTGCCAAAATTGATGGAGAAAAATTCACCGCTTTTATAGTGGATGCCAAGTCCGAAGGAATTTCACTTGGCAACGAAGAAGAGAAGTTGGGCATCAAAGGCTCTTCTACTCGGCAGGTATTCTTTAATAATGTAAAAGTCCCTGTTGAAAATGTATTGGGTGTAATCGGCAAAGGACACAAAATTGCTTTCAATGTGTTGAACATTGGTCGTTACAAGTTGGGAGTGCTTTGTTTGGGAGGTGCCAAAAAAGCATGTAGTACCGCTATTAATTATGCCAACGAACGCATTCAGTTTAATGTGCCTATTTCTTCCTTCGGTGCAATCAAACATAAGTTGGCAGAAATGGCCATCAAAATTTATGCTACTGAATCTACCACCTACCGCATAGCCGGTTCTATTGACGAAATGATTGAAAATCTCGCAGCAAAAGGCACCGATAGAGTGCAGGCTAAACTCTTAGCCGCTGAGGAATATTCAATTGAGTGTGCTATTCTCAAAGTATTCGGCTCAGAAGTACTGGATTATGTAGTGGACGAAGCAGTTCAGGTTTTTGGCGGCACCGGTTTTAGTGAAGAATATCCGGTGGCTCGCGCTTATCGCGATTCTCGTATCAACCGTATTTTTGAAGGCACTAATGAAATCAACCGCCTGTTGAGCGTAAGTATGTTGGTAAAGAAAGCCATGCGTGGCGAGTTAGATTTAATTACCCCGGCTATGGCGGTGCAGAAAGAATTGATGAGCGTGCCCGATTTCGGTGGAGATAACTCCGATGATTTCTTTGCACCGGAAAAGAGAGCTTTGAAAAACGCCAAGAAAGCTATCTTGATGACAGCCGGTGCTGCGGTACAAAAATTCATGCAAGACTTAGATAAGCAACAAGAAATTATCATGAACATTTCAGACATGCTGATTGAACTCTATGCCTGCGAATCAACCCTGCTGCGCACAGAGAAATTGTTCACCAATGTGGGAGCAGAGGCCTGTGCCTTGCAGATAGATATGACCCGCACTTACATTTCAGATGCTTTGGAAAGAATCAACCTTTCGGGCAAACATGCCATTAGCGCTTTCAATGATGGAGACACCTTGCGCATTATGTTGATGGGATTGAAACGCTTCACCAAATACGAAGCCTTTGATACCATTGCCGCCCGCAGAAGAGTAGCCGCTAAATTGATTGAAGAAAACAAATACTGTTTCTAAACAATAGATATCGGACGTTGTAAGAGAAATATCTAACGTGTAAAGTCTATTGTCTAATATCTAAAAACCAAATACCACTTTATGTCAACCACAACTGAAAAAACAACCGCACTCAAGGGCGGAGAATTCCTCATCAAGGAAACTTCTTGGCAAGAGGTATATATCCCCGAGCAAATCAATGAAGAACAAACCATGATGCGCAACATGGCCAAAGACTTCATCACCAAGGAGGTGGATCCTCGTTTAGATGAATTAGACAAAGACCCGATGAAAGGAGTGGAAATATTGGACAAAGCAGCCGAACTCGGCTTGCTTAGTATTCACATCCCCGAAGAATATGGCGGGCTGGGCAAAGACCTCGTTACACACTCTTACCTCACCGAAATTCAAGGTTGGGGACACGGTATGTCAGTCGCCATTGGCGCTCATACCGGCATAGGGACCTGCCCTATTTTGTATTATGGCAATCAAGAGCAACGAGCCAAGTACCTCCCTAAGTTAGCCACCGGTGAACTAAAGGCCGCTTATGCACTCACTGAACCCGGCAGCGGTAGTGACGCACTGGGAGCCAGAACCAAAGCCGTGCTAAGTGAAGACGGAAAACATTATATCCTCAACGGTCAAAAAATTTTCATCACCAATGCCGGCTTTGCCGATGTGTTTGTAGTGTTTGCCAAGATTGACGGAGAAGATAAAAAATTCACCGCCTTTATAGTTGATCGCCAACTCGAAGGCGTAAGCATTGGCCCCGAAGAAAAAAAGATGGGTATCAAAATGTCTTCCACTTGTCCGGTGTTTTTTAATAACGTAAAAGTGCCGATCGAAAACCTCTTGGGCGAAGCCGGTAAAGGGCACAAAATTGCCTTCCAGATTCTAAACATTGGTCGTTACAAATTGGCAAACGGAGCTATCGGAGGTTCAAAACGCGCACTTGCCCAGGCCGTCCAATACTCAAACGAACGCCAACAATTCAAAACAGCTATTTCCTCTTTTGGTGCCATCAAGCATAAGATTGGCGAAATGGCAATCCGCATTTGGGCACTTGAATCTGCCGCTTGGAGAACCTGCGATTTAATTACCCGCAAAGAACATGAACTAAAGACTGCCGGAAAATCTATGAACGAATACCTCACCGGTGGTGCCGAAGAATATCAAGTAGAGTGCGCGCTGCTCAAAGTATTTGGTTCAGAGGTGTTAGACTTTGTGATTGACGAAGGGCTACAGATTTTCGGAGGCTACGGATACATTGAAGAATATCCAATGGCGCGAGCTTACCGCGATGCTCGCATCAACCGCATTTTTGAAGGCACTAACGAAATTAACCGCATGCTTTCCATTGATGCACTCCTCAAATTTGCCATGAAAGGCAAGTTAGATTTGATGACCCCCGGCAAGGCAATTCAAAAAGAGCTGATGAGCGTACCCGACATGAGCTCCCCCGACCCGGAAGACATGTTTGGGACAGAAAGAAAAGCACTGATAAATGCGAAGAAAGCTTTTCTGCTTGTAGCCGGTGCAGCCGTACAAAAACTGATGATGAACTTAGATAAGGAGCAAGAAATACTCATGCACGCATCCGATGTACTCATTGATATTTATGCTATGGAATCTGCCATGTTGCGCGCAGAGAAATTAGTGAACCTGCAAGGGCGGGAGGCCGCTCAACTTTATGTGGATATGGTAAAATGCTACTTCTTCGATGCCATGGATCGCATACACACTAACGGCAAACAAGCATTAGTCGCCTTTGCCACCAGTGACGAACTGCGCATGATGCTGATGGGGCTAAAACGCTTTACCAAATATGAAGTGGTAAACACCAAAGAAATTCGCAGAAAAGTAGCCGATAAGTTTATTGCCGAAAACGGCTACGCCTTCTGGAATTAAAGCCTCTCAATTTCTACAATAACACCAAACTCTAAAATTTAAAATACTTGGCGCCTTACTGCGCCCCTCTACAGCACATCACTCTCCCACGGGCGTTCGTGCTGTAGCGCTTTTTGCGGACAAGCCTTTTTCTCTAAGTTTCCATTTCAATCCTCCATTTCCAATTCGCTATTCGTTATTCGATATTCATTTCAATCCGCAATTTCCAATTCACAATCCGCAATTTTCCTAATACTCTTAATGCCCTTAATGGTTCAATTCCACCATCCGCCAACCGCCCCCTTCAACTTATCATCCGCTTACAAAAGCTTAGAAATCATCTAAACTCTTACATTAGAGATACGTTAACATCACATACAACCGACTATTCAGTAGCTAATCTTATGTATAAAACAGTACTGCTGATTACCACTTTTTGTTTTCTGTTCTCATGTAGGCAAAACCATTTACAGGAAGTGCTATCAAAACTTCCAAATGATACTATTCTTTCAGTGACTTCTTACGATGGCTCCGGTCAGGTGGTTCATCCTGATATAATTTTTGACAATGACACCTTTTATTTGGCACTTACCCCTTACCCGTATTATAACGACAAGGTTGAGAATCCCTCGGTATATGTAAGTACAGACGGCCTTCAGTTTACGGAAGCCACAATAAATCCTTTAGCTCCTACCCCCGCTTATGATCACAACAACGACCCTGATATTTTCAAAATTGATTCGGGGTTCGGTTTGTTGTATTTAAAAACCATGCGACCGGATTCGCAAAACCTGATGCTCTTGCAAAGTAGAGATTACTGCAAGTGGCAAGAACAAACTCTCTTACATTACAACCTTAAAAACAAAGAACCATTTATGCTTTCCCCATCGGTGGTTCAGGCAAAAGACTCTTTCTATTTATTCTACGCAAATTTAGATACCCCTCTACATATCGAAATGTTGTCGGGCAAAACTTTTCTGAATTGGAATAAAGGAAATCGAACATTTATATATCTAAAAATTGAGGATGGCTATGTTCCCTGGCATTTGGACGTTACAAAAACAATAAAGGGATATTTGATGCTCTGCTGCGCGGTTTTGCCAAGCAGCGAGAATCAATATAAGTTGTGTCTTTTCAAGAGCATTAATTTAAAAAACTGGGAGTCATACTCCTGTATCAGTTGTAAAGATTTACCTGATAAGAAATGCAAATACATCTATCGGAGCACCGCCTTAATTTACTCCGACACAGCCGCTGTGTGGTATTCATTTGTTGATTCCTCTAACATCTGGAAATTAGGTTTTAAGAAAATACCTCTATAAAGATTAATCTGAGATTGATTTCCCGCCTTTTGCTGCTATCACCAACAGCATAACCTCAAACCCCAACTGCTGCAAACATTCCCTCATGCCAAATCCCCTTTTGCATTTCAATCCCTAATTCCCCCTCACCACCTAATCCCCAAAAAAGGCCTTACTGTTCTTAATGGTTTTCAATTCCGCCATCCGTCAACCGTGTCAACCGCCATGTCCCTGCAACTTATCATCCGCTTTCAAAAACTTAGAAATCATCTCCTATTCTCCATTCAAGATACGCCACATTTTCACTCTTACCGCAAGAGCACAACCCCTTTCTGATTTCTGATTTACTTTTTTCGCAATTTTTTTAGATGTTTGAGTGTATGACTCTTGATGAAGAACTATATAACTCTCTTCATGGCGATTTAGAAATTTGCCGCGATTACATCAAGCAAATAGCCAAAGGGATAATAAAAGGCGGGGTATCTAAATACCCGATTTTCGTAGCTATGCGAGGTGAAATGGATGTAGATATCGGTCTGCCTATTGTCAACCGCTCCGACTTTGATATTAGCTGGAACTTTAACGCCTCCCACCTCGAAGATTTTGTAAACAAGGGCATAGTCAAAAAGGATAAAGTAGAGCACTTTGTAGAAACCTACAAAAATCCCGATGACTACATGTGTGTGTTTGTGGCAGAAGACCAAGCAATGAGTTTTGTATTTATGCCCTACCACCGAAACCGAGAACTCTTAAACTAAAAAAGCAACTCCATGGAGTTGCTTTTTTAAGTATAACCAAGGGAGACTAATTAGTCTCTCCCTGCTTTTTTAGCTTGTCTTTCAGCAATCAAATCATCTAATTTTTTCTGCTGATCTACCGTAAGTATAGTTTTCACTTTCTCCACGTAATTTTTACCTACTTCTGTGACTTTAGTTTTATAGTCAGCAGCGTTGGTCGCCTTTAAAGCTGCCAGTGCTGCTTTTTCTTTCAAAAAATCCACCACCATAGTGTAAGCTTTCGCTTGCTGATCAGAGTTTAACTCTAACTTCTCAGTTAAAGAAGTTGTTTTCTCTTTAGCGTCCTGCTCTATTGTTTTGGTAGGCTTTTCACGGCTCGCTCCCGCAGTATTACTTTGGGCAAAATTGAAGGTGGTTATCAAAACCATACTGAAGGCGATTATTGCTTTTTTCATGTTCTTGCTTTTTTTTAAGGCTATAAATATATTAGTTTTAGAGAAACAAGCTATAAATTAATTCAAAATTTGAGGGGCTTCCATTTTAAACACAGGTACTTTGACCTCAAACTCTTTCATAGTCGCTTTATTTTGGAAAACATAAACTCCTTCCATCTTACCAATTGGGGTACTTAATTGGCACCCCGAAACATATTGATAAGTATCACCGCCATATAATACCGGTTGTCTGCCCACTACTCCTTCTCCCTCTACCACTCTCACTCCTCGTTCCGAATCGGTAATAATCCATTTTCTGCGAAGCAACTGAATGGTAAATGAATTGCGATTATTGATACTGATATGATAGGCAAATACGTACTCCTGATCCTGAGGTCGCGAATACTCCGGTTGGTAGAAGGGTTCTACATTTACTTCGACTCCCTGTGTAATAAGTGTTTCCATATCAACGAATGTGTTCAGTTTTAGGTTTCAGATACGCAATAACAATGTTTTTCACTCTCATATATGCAGTATCAAAATCCTTATTCACCACTATTTTATCAAATTTATCGGCAAACTGCAACTCTTGCTCAGAGCGCTTAATTCTTTCTTTTAAACTTTTACTATCCTCAGTGCCGCGATTTTTCAATCGGTTAATTAATGACTCTTTTGAAGGAGGAGAAATAAATATAGTGAGACATTCTTCTCCGAATTCTTTTTTCAGATTAGTAGCTCCCTTTACATCTATATCAAAAAGCACCACCTTTCTTTCTCTCCAAACTTTCTCCATCTCACTTTTCAACGTGCCGTAAAATTGGTTGGGATATACTTCCTCGTATTCGGCAAATTCATTCGCGGCAATTTTTCTTTTAAACTCATCTACTGACATAAAATAATAATGCACTCCTTCCCTTTCCCCTTCCCTTTTCTCACGGGTAGTACAAGAAACGGAAAATGACAACTCCGGCTGCTGCTGTAATAATTTTTTTACAATAGATGATTTGCCGGCTCCACTCGGAGCGGTGATCACGATCAGTTTTCTCGGAGGGATAAGTACGCGCGTAACTTTAATGACTGCCATAGCTTATAGTATGTTATTTGTCTGTTCTTTAATTTTCTCTAACTCATCTTTCATGTTCACCACTAATTTCTGCATGGGAGCGTGATTGGCTTTTGATCCAATGGTATTTATTTCTCGTCCCATTTCCTGTGATATAAAATTGAGTTTCCGCCCCTTTAATTCTTCCTTAGTATCGTCCATCACCGATTTAAAATAGTCGCAATGCGATTTCAAGCGAGTTAACTCTTCGGTCACATCTAATTTTTCGAGGTAGTAAATTACTTCCTGTTCAAAACGGTTCAGGTCTATCTTATCTTTAGGAATAAAAGTTTCGAGATTATTTTTTAAGCGGGTGCGGATATCGGCTACTCTTTGCTCATCTTCTATTTTCAGCCTTTCAGCATTTTCTTCAATGAGGTTTATCCGCAGCCGCAACTCCACATCTTGCGAAGCGCCTTCGTTTATTCGAAAAGTATTGATGTCGGCAAGTGCTTTCCCGAATACTTCGTGAATTTTCTTTTGTTCCTCTTCACCCGGTTCTTCATGTGATTCTCCAATCACATCGGGCATTTTAAGAATCGTAGGGAGCAAATTTTCGGAGGAAACACCTACTTCATCGGCAATAGATTTAAACTCATTAAAGTAAGAGATAACCAATTCTCGGTTCAATGAGATCTCACTCGAAGCGCTGTTGTGCTCCATCGTGATATAGATATCTACCTTCCCCCTTTGAAGAAGAGTCGCAGCCACATTGCGCAGATCATATTCTAAGGTGCGGAATTTGCTGGGAATCTTTACGTTCAGGTCAAGTCCTTTATTGCTGTTCAATGACTT
>CAZQYO010000061.1:0-11775 GCA_964597415.1 uncultured Chitinophaga sp. | reverse complement strand
GCTCTATCTTATCCAACTCCCTTTTTTTTAGCAACAGCTTACGCAGGCGGGTGGGTTCATGATTGGCATAAGCCCCGTGTGAATACTCGGGAATATTCAAGTGGCGCACAAAAAGCTCTCCATCGCGAAACAAACAAAAGGCTTCGCTGATGCTTCCACTTCCGTTGCGGATGGTTTTAATTTCGCTGCCGGTGAGCACAATGCCTGCTACAAATCGCTCTATAATTTCAAAATCGAAACCAGCTCGCTTGTTCTTAATATCAATTTTGGATGGGTCAATCATTTCTAAGCGTATCGAACAGGTTCGTTAATTTTTCTTTCGTCAATATTTTTTGTCCGGTGCGGCCTTCCGCAATTAATCGGTTGCCCTTTTTTGCCGTAAAGAGGCAATTTACTTCATTGCCGGTGAGCACTTCTATCTCCGCCTCAAACAATACTTCATCTCCAATAAAAGCCGGTGACAAATGCTTAACGGTAACAAAGGTGCCAATGCCTTCTTCCTGTGCTTCTTTCATTTCCAGCACAAACAGACGGCTACACCATTCCGCATCGCGAGCGAGAGCAAAAGTGGCATACACCGGGTGTACTTCACCTGACTCAAAGGCAGCAGTATCCTCCTTCCGAACAATACGGATAAAGGTCTTTTTATCTCCTAAATAGAAATTAGATTTCAAGTGGACAAATTTGCGAAAATTAAACCACCAGCACCGGGCATTTTACTTTATGTCTTACTACCGAAATTGTTTCCCCGTAAATGAAGTCCATAAAACTGCCGTGACCGTGGCGGGCAATAACTAACAAGCCGGGATTTAATTTCTTTACCATAATAGGAATAGCCTTTTTAGGATTGCCGAAGCCGAGTCTCTCTGTTACATCAAAGCCCTGCGCTCGAAGACTTTCTCCATATTTTTTGAGTTGTATCCAGTCCTCATGTGTTTCATAGTCCCTAATTTCAGCTCCCATGGTAAGTGCCCCGGCACTCTCTACGACATGAATAAGACAGTATTTAGTTCCCTGGTCTCCATGTGAAACACCTTCGGTTAATGCGCGAATGTCATCTTTAGAAAAGTCAACACAAATAGCCACACAGGAATACACTTTTTTCTGAATCAGCGGAATTTCAATAGCCTTTCCATGTGGCACAGTAGTTTCTCGTGAAGGGGTAGCTTGCCGCAGGGCATAGTATGTCACCAGTGCCAATAACATTGCCGCCAGAATTACAACCGGAATAATGATAAAGTTGAAGATCCATAAGTGGCCGATTAATTCTCCGTGCCATTCTACCAGCGTATCAATGACCAATTTTATGTTAAGCCCAATGATTACGGTAGCCGAAATCCATGCTAATACTTTTACCACACTGCCGATGGCAAACTTGCCCATCGTTTCTTTATCGCTCACAAAGTGTATCAGCGGAATAACAGCAAAGCCCAACTGCAAACTCAAAACAACCTGCGAGAGAATGAGCATATCCCCCACTTTACTATCACCCATGAAATAAATGACCAAGTAAGCGGGAATCACAGCCAGCAAACGGGTGATGAGCCTGCGCAGCCAGGGAGAAATTCGCAAATCCAGATATCCTTCCATTACAATTTGACCCGCCAGCGTTCCTGTGATGGTAGAGCTTTGTCCGGCAGCAATTAAGGCTACTGCAAAAAGAATAGGTGCCAATTTCTCCCCCAGCAAGGGTTCGAGCATTGCATGAGCATCCTGAATTTCTACAATGTCGTGGTAGCCTCCTTTAAAGAAAACGGCTGCGGCTAATACCAAGATAGAAGCATTGACAAAGAAAGCCAGATTAAGCGCGAGTGTAGAATCAAAAAAATTATAGCGGAGAGCTGTGCGGAGGCCTTCATCATCTCTCTTGTTTCTACGGGTTTGTACCAGCGAGGAATGTAGGTACAAATTGTGCGGCATCACAGTAGCGCCAATAATGCCGATAGCTATATATAGTGCCCCGGCATCTTTCAAAGAGGGAATGAAACCGGTAGCCAACTCTCCCATGTCGGGCTTCGCAAAAACCAATTCAATAAAAAAAGAAACTCCGATTAAGGCTACCAGCGCAAGGATGAGAGCTTCCATATACCGCATGCCTTTGCTCTGTAAAAACAGAATTAAAAACGTATCGAGTACCGCAAGCGATACCCCCCATAACAAAGGGAGATGAAAAAGCAGGTTTAGTCCGATAGCCATTCCCAAGACCTCTGCTAAATCGCAGGCGGCAATGGCGATTTCAGCCAATACCCAGAGGGTGTAATTTACCCCTGTAGGATAAATATCACGAGAAGCCTGCGCCAAATCGCGCCCCCGCACAATACCTAAGCGCGCACTCAGGCTTTGCAGCAATAAAGCAATAAGGTTGCTCATTACCAACACCCACAAAAGAGAATAACCATACTTACTTCCTCCGGCAATATCGGTAGCCCAATTGCCGGGATCCATATACCCTACCGCCACCAAAAAGGCGGGGCCGGCATATAGAAAGAATTTCCTCCAGCCGCCTTTGGCTTGCGTGGTGTCTATGCTTCCGTGAACTTCATCTAAAGATTTATGGGTACTCAATGATGCAATTTTAGGCAAATCTAAATTTATATTTCGTTAAGCCTAAAATTATTTTACTGATTTTTTTCTCGCTTTGATTCCTCCACTAAAAATGCTTTGTTTGGCTTCAGAGCCGGCAATTATCTAAGTCCTTATTATGAACGCTTATAAAAAATATACCCTGTTGTGCTTAGGGGACTCCTACACCATAGGAGAGGCAGTGGAAGAAAAAGATAGATTCCCTCAGTTAACCGTTGAATTGTTGCACCAACAAGAGCAGGCATTTGAACAGCCCGAGATAATTGCTAAAACCGGATGGACCACCGATGAATTAGCTGCTGCTATTCAAGAGAGAAATCTAAAAATGAATTTCGACTTCGTGACTTTACTAATAGGGGTAAATAACGAATACCGCGGAAGAGATACCGCAAACTACCGAATAGAGTTTGCTTCGCTATTACAAACGGCTATCCATTTTGCGAAAGAAAATACATCACATGTTTTTGTAATCTCCATCCCTGACTGGGGAGTCACTCCTTTTGGCCAAAGGGACGCCCGTGGTGAAGAAGTGATAGGACGAGAGATAGATTTATTTAATGCCATCAACAGAGACGAAACAAGAAAGGCAAACGCCAATTATTTAGACATTACTCTCCTATCTCGTCAGGCAAAAAGCAATGCTTCTTATACCGCACCGGATGGACTTCATCCTTCGGGGCAGATGTATAAAGAATGGGCGGTGAAGTTGGCAAAGGAGATTGTGAAGCAACTATAAGACCTTACTTGAGAGAGTGCAGATTTACTCCTTTTTATAATGCAGCCGAACATTATTGGCGAGTTTCTCAACTCACAAAAATATTCTGCGTGACTAACTTGCTCAGGCTGGCTTTCTTCTTCCGATTGATAGTTACCATAAAGGAACCATCAAAATCAATAATGTCATTAATCTCTATGACAGTACCCAAATAAATATCCAACTCGTTCAGGTATTGGAGCAATTCAGAAGAGCTGTCCTTAACTCCTACCACTGTTCCTTTATATCCCTTTTTTAGTTTGTTGAGCAGGGTTTGCTTTTGACTTTTCATATTTCCGCGAGCATCGGGTATAGGGTCGCCATGCGGATCGAATTTCGGGTACCCCAAAAACTTCTCTAATTTTTCAATCAGTTCGTCTGACTGTATATGCTCTAACTGCTCGGCTATATCGTGAATTCGATCCCAAGAGTAGTTCAATTTCTCTACCAAGAAAACTTCCCATAAGCGATGTTTGCGAATCACCGACTTCGCAATCTTTTCGCCTTGTTGTGTCAGTCGAACACCGTAGTACTTTTCGTAGGTGATGATTTTTTTCTGCTTTAGCTTTTTGAGCATATCAGTGACAGATGCAGAAGTGGCACTCACGGCTTTGGATATGTCGCTGGTAGAAATATTCTCATCTCCTGCTTCACTGAGATGGAAGATAGCTTTGATGTAGTTTTCTTCAGTAACGGTAAAACTCATGTGTTAGTTATTAGTCCATCTTCCACAGCTGTTAAAGTAATCTATGGGTAGCCTGATTCATTATTAAGATTGTCCACTTTTAAAATAGTTTATGAAATTTTCCGCAAAGAGTACTTGAGGTGCTTATTCACTATAAACTTTTTAGCTTTTGCGTTAGTTAGAAAATATTGAACCTCTGGATTTCTATTTATTACGGGGATTCTCTATTATGAACCAATCCTCATTCACTCTTTGCTTTTCGCACCATTTGCTCTACCAAATCCCATTGCTCGGAGGTAACTTCATCAAACAAATTAAACTCCCCGGCTCCCTGTAGCCATTCGCCACCATCAATAGTCACTACTTCGCCATTTACAAAAGCAGAGAAATCGGATACCAGATATGCTGCCAGATTACACAATTCTTGATGTTCCCCTGCTCTGCGCAAAGGCACTTGCTTTTTCAAATCAAATTTTTCTCTGAACTCACCCGGCACTAAGCGATCCCAAGCTCCTTTGGTGGGAAATGGTCCCGGAGCAATCGCATTCATGCGAATGCCGTACTTCGCCCATTCCACTGCGAGAGAACGGGTCATGGAAAGTACCCCGGCCTTAGCGCAAGCCGAAGGAACTACATAAGCAGAACCCGTCCACGCATAAGTGGTAACTATGCTCAGCACTACTTTATTAGTTTGCTTTTCCTTTATCCAGTGTTTACCCAAGGCCAAAGTGCAGTTGTAAGAGCCTTTGAGTACAATATCTACAATGGTATCAAATGCGCGTGGGGATAAACGCTCTGTCGGGCTGATGAAATTTCCGGCAGCGTTGTTCACTAATACATCGGCACTGCCAAAGGTCTTTACAGTTTCCTGCACCATGTTTTCTACCTCTGTGTAATTGCGCACATCGCATTGCACGGGTAACACCTTTCCTCCAGTTTCATTTTCCAATTCTTTAGCGGTATTACTCAACACTTCTAATTTGCGACTGGTGATAACTACGTTGGCCCCTAATTGTAAAAAATATTTACTCATAGAGCGCCCTAAGCCGGTACCTCCACCCGTGATAATGATGGTTTTCCCTTTCAGCGCATCCTCCTTTAACATTCCTTCTGTGTAACTCATAAATTTTTATTTAATGGTTTAGTGATTTTAAAAAATATCTATCCGCAACTTTCATTTCTTGTATTCCACCCACGATGGCTTATTGATTACTTAATACTGTCCGGTACTCAATAGCACCAGCGTACAGGCCTCCTCTGTTTGTATGCCGTTCTCCCGTGCTAATTTTTCCAGTTCAGGATTTTCTGCACCGGGATTGAAAATAATTCTTCGCGGCTTTGCCTGAACAATCTTGGAATAATATTCTTTCTGGCGTTCGGGATTCAAATAGATAGTTACCGTATCCAATTTTTGATCCAAAGGAAAATCCTTCACGATTTGTACATCTGCCACTTGACCGCTATCACGACCCACCGCAATTACTTCCTGCTGATGTGCCCTCAATAAATTAATCGCTTTAAAAGAGTACCGATGTGAATGAAGTGAGGCTCCTAAAACTAAAGTTTTCATAAGTGCTAAGGTAGAGATTCTAAATGAAGACACCGCACCTTACCCAACTGGCAGAAATAGGAAGAACAAGAATATCGCTAATAAATTTCGGAAACATTTTAACAGGTGCTCCGTAGAAGCTAAAGTAACGAACAAGTAAATTTTATGAGAATTAACGCGGAACCCATCGAGAAGGAAAGGTTAGGTCATTGCACTTTTAAAAAACCTTACCAACGATTTACAGATTTTGAAATCAGAGAGCGCAACCAAAGATTATTTTTAGCCATGCTGCTCGGCAACAACTATCGCAGCCAAGCAAAAATTACTTTCAACACGCTGGAAGGTTACAAGGAAATATTTTCGACCATCTGGGCTACCACCGAAAAGTTTATACTGCTGAAAGGTGGTACGGTGATTCCTTTGGAGGCTATCTCTGATGTGGAATTACAGTAACAGACTGACGGGATTTTCGAGAATGTGTTTTAGGGTCTGAAGAAACTTAGCTCCTTTAGCACCATCCACTGCGCGGTGGTCGCAGCTTAAAGTCAGTTTCATTTTATTGACCGGCTTCACTTGATTATCTATCATTGCTAATTCCTGTCGGATAGCTCCTACTGCCAATATGCACGCATCGGGTGGATTAATGATCGCAGTAAACTCTTCAATACCAAACATGCCGAGGTTAGATATTGTAAAGGTATTTCCCTCCATTTCCTGCGGTTGAATTTTTTTAGAACTTACTTTTTGTGCCAGCGACTTAGTTTCAGCAGAAATTTGCTGAATAGATTTTCCATCGGCAAACCTTATTACCGGAACTAACAGACCTTCTTCTACCGCTACTGCCATTCCAATATGAATATGGTCGTGGTAACGGATCACCTCCCCTAACCAAGAGCAGTTGACCTCCGGTGATTGACGGATGGCACCTGCCACCGCCTTAATCACTATATCATTGAATGAAACTTTAGCAGGCAGCATATTGTTTAACTGTGTGCGCAGTGACACCGCATTGTCCATAGTCACATCTATGGTGAGATAGAAGTGAGGCGCATTGTATTTGCTTTCACTGAGCCGCTTGGCAATAGTTTTGCGCATTTGACTGACTCGCACATCACGGGAATTTTCTTTACCAACAAAAGACGGAACAACGACTGTAGTGGGGGAGACATTTTCCAGATCGCGTTTTACAATTCTTCCGTCTTCTCCAGTGCCGGTCACCTTACTCAAATCCAGTCCCTTTTCACGGGCTATCATTCTTGCCAATGGGGAAGCCTTTATTCTTCCATCATCAGCGGATGGAGCTGTTACCTCCGGCTTTTCTGCTTCCACTTGTACCTCAGTAGTGGAAGTATTTTTCACCTCCGGTTTTTCTTTCCTTTCCGCTGCCGGTTCTTTTTCTTCTTCCTTTACTTCTTTCAGTAAGTCTGAAAAATCCTCTCCCTTTTTCCCGACTACGGCAATGAGTGCCCCAATTTTCAGAGTATCTCCCTTTTTGGCAGCGATGTGTAGTATTTCTCCGTTGAAAAAAGATTCTAAAGGCAAAGTGGCCTTATCCGTTTCAATCTCGGCAATGGCATCTCCTGTCTTTACTTTATCGCCTACTTTAATGTTGAGTTCTGCAATGAACCCTTCTTCCATTGTATCGGTCATTCTGCCTAATCGAATTGCTTCTGCCATAAATCGGTATTGTAGTATGGCAAACCTAATAAATCTGTGAGAAGAGGAATAGAGAAGAGTGGTTTAGTTGTTTCCTTGTTTGAGCAATGCTTGACGCATCTTTTCCTTTGCCTCCAAACTCAGTGTAGCATTCCGGGCTTGGGTAGAACGGTGAGCGGCCTTTTCTAATTCCTCCATTTGCTTAAAAAAAAGTGCGCAAAATTTACAGAAAAACAAGTGCAAATACAAGCCAAGACGCTCTGTAACCTTTAGTTTCCCTTCCTGCTTTTGCGTATGCAAAAAAGTAGCCTCTCTGCAAGTCATCCACAGTATATTTTTTCGTTTCATTGCTTCAGCCAATTTAGCTCCATACATTCCCGAAGTTGCAGTTTTGCCCGGTGCATGATAACCCAATAATTGGACGGGGTAATTTCCAATTCTTTACAAATTTCTTCTGAATCCAAGTCGTCTATGTTTTTAAGTGTAAAGACAGCCGCCCATTTCACCGGTAGCTTTTCAATACATCGCTGAAGTATAGTTTGAAATTCCTTGCTTTCCACCTCCGTTTCAAAGCTCTTGTTACCCTTTTCCGGCAAAGCTTTATTAGCCCAGTGCCCATCACTTCTCCCCATGGTATCGAAAAAGTGATTCATGAAATCGTCCTTGGTGTCGCTATCAAAAATGGTTAACTCGTTCTGAGTAGATTTCTTTCGATAGTAATCAATGATTTTTCGCTTGAGAATAGAGATGAGCCAAGTTTTCTCAGAGGCATTGAACAGAAACGAATCTTTTGCTTTGAACGCACTCAAAAAAGTATCCTGCACTAAGTCTTCGGCTATAGCTTGTCGACTTACTCGAGCTACTGCGTAGGAATAGAGTATATCGGCATAGCGCTCTATCCATTTTTCGGGTTCCAATTTTTGATTTTCGGGGCTACTCATTTCTATTGTCTGATTACCACTTTCACGGTTTGCGCCTCCACTCCCCTATCTGTTATCTTCAAAAAATATACCCCATCGGAGAGGTATCGAGTGCTGAATGAAAAAATATTTTCACCGTCCTTCACTTTTCCTTCTAGCAGTGTGCGAATCGGTTTACCGCTTATATCATAAAGTTCAAAACGGGTAAAATTATTTTTGTTTGAATTAAATTTTACACTGAAATAATCTGTTGCCGGATTGGGAAATATCTGCGTTGCCTCTTGTCTTTCCGGTTCTAGTAAAGAGGAAACTACAGAAGAATCGGGGTTTATCAACTGGGCAATCCAAGTGCGATAGGCCCGCGAAGGATACACATAGGAACCAGCTAACCAAGCGATGTTTGGTTCATTGTATTTTCGTTGAATACCCGTGTAATCTCCCCAACGCTCCACCGAATCTAACAGCACATCTACCGCCTTCTCGCCTTTTTTCACTATGAGCATGTCTGAAATATTTTCAGCCGCATCTTTATAAAAAGCAACGGTGCCGGGGAAAGTATCCGGAGAAGAAAATGAACAGGTGATAATAGCCCGATTATCAAAAGCATTGTTTCCCATATACGCGATGGAAGGATATCCAAAATCTATTGAGTCGTTTGAAATAATCTGACCAAATGCGCTTGGGTTGGCAGAGCCGGGGTGGTCTATGGCTCCCACATAAACTGCCGAAGTGAAACTTTGCGGAGCCACAGTATTGTGGACATACTGAATTCTGTCATTTGCAATAAAGCCGTCAAGTACGCGGGCATCATTAGTAGCTAAGTACTGACCATCTTTTTGAAGAGCATCGGGAGCAATTCCGTACTTCACATCCGTTTTGAGCGCCTCTATTGCATACTGGGCATTACCACTTTGGTAAGAGTTTGAAATGGATTGAAGAAATACAGTGTCATTACTCAAGTCGCTTGGACGCACGGAAACAAAATAGGTTTCGGAACCGGATAGACCTGTGCCCCCGCGAATAGGACATATATTCCACACCGGTTTACCATTGTAATCAATATGATGCCAATAGTTGAACTGCAATGTATCGCCATTAAAGCCGCGCTGCTTGTCTATTTGCCAAATGGCCGAATAACGAAAGCCGACTTTCCAGTCGTTACCATCTATTAAATGGTTAAAGGTCATAAACAGATCCTTGTCAGAGAGAGAGATAATCGGGTAATCGCTCCAAGTAGAATCATTGAGAGAATTGCCATTCAATGAATATAAATTCCACTGGCCGGCCGGGTCATTGGTCTTTGAAAATGCTACAATGATATGCGTGCTGTTGCTGGTGTTACCCGAAAAAAAAACCACTACGAAGCGATCTTCTACCGGGTCATAAATTACTCGTGGATCGCTGATAGTCGTGAGTATCCCTAATGAATTTGCAAACAAGCTGAGTGTTTTTGATTGCAACTGAGTTCCGGTTTCATTGTACACTCTGATGTTGGTATTCACTACACTCACAATTTTCCCATCATTCGAAATAGCGATATGATTATCGTTAGGCGTTCCTTGCGTATTGTTGGCGGTAAAATTGTTCAGCATTACCGGAGCGGGGGTATTGCTACCCCGAGGTGAATTCTTCCATTTTTTGGCAGGGCGATGTTGCTTTCTCCGCTGATTTACAATTTTCTTTTCTTCCCCAAATTCTTTCGATCCATCATTTTGCTCACTTATGTTGAGCACATGAGGCTCCCAATCCTGAAGGGCAGTGTCAGATAAATTAATGGTGCCCGATAATGGTGCTGCTCCCCCCCGCTCAACTTTTGCGGTTCCTCCCTGCGCCAGTAACATACCGGAGCAAATCATCCAAAGTGAAATCATCATCATCTTCATACTCCTAAAATTAAGTTTTCAGTTCTAAAGTGGAAGGGTAACAGCATATTTTAGCATTCATAAAAAAAGGAGTGGGGGTGCCACTCCTTTCTCATTTTTTTCATCTCGTTTAATATCCGAACAACTCATTCAATTCCAACACTTGTACAGGGCCGAGTTCTTTCAGCGCACCCAGATTAATGTCTCCCTTTTGACCAATCACCAGATAGGTGTATTTCTTGCCTTTTACATGTTCATCAAAAAAGTGGTGGAGGTCTTTCAAAGAAATAGATTTTGCTTTTGCGAAAATATCTTTGCGCACATCCACATCCAGTCCTCGTTTCTGTGCCCGATCATAAGCCCAGTAAATATCCGCACCGGTAACCCAATCACTTTCCAAAGTTTTCACTACGCTTTCCTGAGCACCTTGATATTGCTGTGGCACTTCGGGTAAATCGTTGAGCAATTTATTCATCTCTGCCAGCGCAGTATCCATTTTATCGGCTTGTGTACCTACATACGAAAAAACGTAGTGCGATTCATCGGCATATTGCGGCACTCCAAAACTGCTGTAAACCGAATAAGCCAAGGCCATTTTCTCCCGCACTTCCTGAAACACAATGGACGAAAGTCCCGAACCGTAATAACTATTATACAGAAAGATGTAAGGGTACAAATCCTTATTGAACAATACATCGCGACCGAGCATTACAATCTCCGCCTGTTTCATCGGATAATAACATACATACACCTTGCTCTCTTTAAGTGGAAGTTCAGGATACTTTTTAGCCGGAGGGTAATCTTTCAAGTCGGAATTTACCGGGTGCAGTTTATTGATAAGCGATAACACTTCCTTCGGATCGCGTTGACCATAATAAAATATTTTGTGCTTGTAAGAAGTAAGTGACTTAATCATACTCACTAATTTATTTACGTCCAAGGATTTCAACTGATCCTCACTTATCACATAATTGAACGGATTAGAAGAACCGTATTTACCATAGTTCATCAGCCCGTTGTAGAGGATGGTACTCTTATTCTTTTTAGCATTTTCGCGGCCTTGCATAATATCCATAACCATTGCTTGATACACTTCCTTATCAGGCTTCACATTAGCCAGCAGTTGTTCAAACAATTGCACGCCTTTCTCCAGATTAGATTCTAATCCAGAAAGCGAAACATATACTCGGTCTCTTCCCGTATTTACACTAAAACTCAGTCCGAGCTTATAGAACTCCGTTTTGAGTTGCTCCGCAGAATATTTGTCGGTACCTAAGTATTCCAGGTAATTTACCGCTACCCCCAGTTCCCGGATATTATCGGTACCCATATCGAAAATGTAATTGAGCGAAAATGTTTTGTTGATGTCGTTGCGGATGTAATCGAATGGAACATTCCCTTTATCTAATTTCAGGTGAGTAATGTCCCTATTAAAATCTAGAAAGTGTGGCTCAATAGCCGGCTGCGGCATAGCATCCCATTTTTCCTTAAATGCCGAGATGGCATCCTTGTTCATCACAACGGGGGTAATCTTTGGTTTCTCTACTTTATACCCCTTTGCTTCGCCCAAGCGTTTGTAACATACCGCATAATTATTTTGGTAGTGCTCATTGGCAAACTTCACTATGTCAGCCTTGCTAACTTTTCCCATTTCATCTATCTCATTCACCCAATCTTTCCAAGCTATGTTGTGCACAAAGGTGCCCATCATATTATAGGCCCTGCTGCTGTTCTTCTCCGCTTCTTTCATTCTTTGCAGCCGAAGA
>CAZQYO010000060.1:2670-11840 GCA_964597415.1 uncultured Chitinophaga sp. | reverse complement strand
GAAAACAAAAGCCGCCTTTTCTGCCTTTTTGATATTTCGTTTATGGTTGTCGGAGTATTGCTGTCGGAGGGTAGGATATTCTTTATCTAACGAAAGCAAGAGATTCTTTTTGCTTTTTAGATTTAGCTCTTTAGCTATCGGTTGAGCCGTAGGGTTTAAATTAATTTGAGAATAAGGATAGCCGGTGGAGACATAATGCAAAAATTCATTTAGCTCCTTTGGAGCTAATTCCCGTTTTGAAAACACACCGAGTTGCTGACAATAGTACGGTTGATAGAGACATTTGACCCCCCACTTGCGAAGCCACACCAAAGGCATCACCGCTTCGTAATCGTTGAGTACCAAAGCTGCCCAGTTTTCAGCTACAGCATCTAAATACCAAGTCAAAGCATAAGGTAAGCTGTGGGTGGATTGGCCGACACAAGCATCCCATTTGCTTCGCTCAATTTCCTGTTGTTGAAGAAATTTAACGGCACTCATTCCTCGTTAGCAATAATGGCAGCTTGACGCGCTACGGTTTCAAAAATTTTTCTCCATCCTTTCCATTCGTCCATTTCGATAAAGGAATTGTTATGCCACAAGCCCATAAATTCGCCTCCGGTTTCGCGAACGCTTTTCATCAGTTGCTGAATTTTATCGAGTGCAAAATCATTGTCAGAATGGGCATAATGAGTAAAGGTAGTGTCCATAAACGCAAATGGAAATATCTTTAAAATAGTGGTATCGTTAGTTGCCAGATTAAAAAAATAAAAGGGAGTACAAAGACCGGCTCGAAAGCCCACATGGGCAGCATAGCCCATGGAGTAATCTTCTGTTATCCCCAGTTTAATAAGTCGCTGCAAGTCGTTCGGCAGCTTAAATCGCAGATAGTGAAAGCGATTTCGACACACTTCTTTTCCGGTAATATGAACTAAACGGTCTATTTCGTTCCGCATAATTTTTGAAGCGATATGGCTTTTGTAAGATAAGTGAATGCCCGTTTTCGATTTTTCATCTATCTGCTTTATCAAGCTGCGGTAAAGACTTTGAGTATGGCTGATGTTTTTGTCGAACCTCGATTCATCCGCCAACAAAAAGAAAAATATAGTAGGGATAGAATATTCAGCGCACACCTGAAACAGATAATCATAGGTATCGTAGGGGTCCTGTTTGCCCCGCGATAGCACTAATATTCGGTCTTTAAATTCTCTAAATCGCGAAAACAAAACAGAACGCATTAAACCACCGATGGTTCGCTTCACGCCTTTTGCTTTGTAAGAGTAAGCTATGTCAATATCGAAAGTGGCGGTGTAGCGGAAAGGTTTTTTTTGAAAAGATAAATTGGGAAAATGCTCCAGCAATAGGTGCTGTAATTCAATAGCATAATAGTTGATCACCGGTTTTTCTAAAATGCCGGCTTTGAAGTTCAAGCTCTGACTGGCGCGGTAGCGGTTGTGCTTATCCTTGATGCTGGGCAAATATTCCTCATAGCGCGAAGCCATAAAAAAAGCAGTGGCAAACACATCGAAAGGCAAAGCAGAATCGGCATAGACCGGGAAAAAGCCGACTAACTCGTTCCACTCTACAAACTGAATGATTTGAAATTTAATCTCGGTTTCAAAAAGTAATGAACCGCTCTGGAAATGCAATTCATTCCCAAGCTTTTCTGTCGCGTACGAAAACTTAGGGCCATTAAACGCTTTAAAATATTCTTTTTGGTGGGTCAATTCATACGGTATTCCCATTAGATCCGTCACTATCAAATCAAGGATATAGATTAGCCGGTTCGAGGACTGTTCAGTATAAATGAGAAGAGTTTCCAAATTTAAGGTTTCTCTTTTTTGCGATAAAATGTTTCGTTGCGCAAGTATTTTGTTTTCAGCAAAGGGCAAATTTTATATCGCTCATCTTTTGTGTCTTCATACATAGCAGAGAGTGTTTCGAACACGGACGTGATACCGATTTTATCGCACCACTCAAATGGCCCAAAGGGATAGTTGGTTCCTAATTTCATGGCCAAATCAATATCCTCTATGGTAGCAGTGCCCTCTTGCAACGTGTAACAGGCTTCATTGATAATCATAAAAATGATACGAGGCTTTACCATGCCCACGCGGTCTTCTATCGGCACAAAGTTTACGCCCATTCCCTTCATTAGTTTTTCTAATTCCGGAGTTTCAAACTTGCGATAAAGACTCACCTCCCAAAGCGATTGCAACAGGAAGCCCGGCAGTGCATTAATGCCGAAGAGCCTACATTTTATTTTCGATTCGGTCGCATATACAGCTTCGGCTAAACTGATCTTTACCGCATTTACAAATACCGGTTTTTCTTTCAGCCCGGCATAATAAGAAAGAGCGGAGGGATCATCGTCAAAATTGAGGTCGAAAATAATTTCGTAATCCGCATAGTCCTCTTCTTCATCGCCATCCGTAAAATCTATTTCAGCCTGTTGCAGAGAAGCGAGTTTTACTCTCAACTCATCAGCGCGTTCTTTTTCTCCGGTTACAAGAATTTTCATATTCCTTACATTCGAGCCGCAAACTAATTGATTTCATTAAATAACGCATATATGAGTAAGCAAATCATCAACACCACTTCGGCTCCGGCCGCCATCGGGCCTTATTCGCAAGCCGTAAAAGCCGGTTCTCTTCTTTTTGTGTCGGGGCAGATACCCATAGACCCCACTACCGGCAACTTAGTTACTGAGGGGATTGAGTTGGAAGCACATCAAGTCATGAAAAACCTCTCCGCCATTTTGTTGGAAGCCGGAGGTGATTTTAGCCGTGTTGTAAAGACGACCATTTTTATTAAAAACATGAATGACTTTGCAAAGATTAATGAAGTGTATGCTTCGTATTTTAGCGGTAGCTTTCCCGCTCGCGAAACGGTGGAAGTCTCTCGCTTGCCTAAGGATGTGAAGGTGGAAATCAGCGCGATTGCGCAACTCTGAGTTCGCATATTCGGAGAACTGAACTCATAGTAATTATAAAACTATCTGCGGAATGTGAAAGATAGTCTATAGCATACCCGTACAGCCGGTGATTTAGTATCTGGTTTTCAAAACAATTTTCCCAAGGTCTTTGATTTCGTCTTGCATGGTAAAAAAGACCCTGCCATTTTTCGATAAAACATTCCAGGCAATGTTACTGGTGATGTCATCTATTACCCCCGGTTTTGTTTTTTCGATTTCCAATTCAAAAGTTCTCTCACTGGTCATAAATACTGGCTGACTATAGTCGGCATGTACTATTAGCAAATCCCCGCGCCCATCCACCGAAGCTTGATAAATTTCCTGTAAGTCTGTCAAAACGTTTCCTTGACTCACCGCGTCTTTCATTTCTCGAATGGCTTTGGTTCTATTTTTACGAAGCAACTCTTCAACTATTACCCATGCTTGCTTGACTATATGGTGAGTATCCGTTTTGTTGTAATCAATATTGGCATAACCAAGATAAATTGTTGGTTTGTTAGCCACCTGCATAAATCGGCTGAAGTTGTCCTCGGTACAAATTATTACACACTGTAACCCTGTTTCGTTATAGGCTTTTACAACGGCTTTATCCACTAAGTTAAAATACTCGCGAACCATACTATCCATCAGTTCGCCATCACTCCGCTTTTCGCGATCAGCCACAAAATAGGGGCTTTCTGAAAACGGAAAGTCGTTATTTACAACTTCACTTGTTATTCCATCGTTGGTCGCATGATATAACTTAACACCCCCTTGTGAGAGTAAAAGGATATTATATTCTTCACTTCTGTTTAATGCTTTTATTAAAGAACGAATGGCAAAGGTGTCCGAAATTTGTACTCTATTCGATTGCGTTGGCCAAGGTGATCGAATAATTTCTTCTGTTTCGTTGGATAGAAAAATGTGCAGAGAATCCAAATTGAAAGTTATATCTATTTCGAGTTGAGATAATTTTTCTAACAAAGAGGCTACAGATTTTTTGTCAAATTCCTTTACAATCCTTTCTTCTGCTTCTTTTAAAAGGTTCTTCAATAGAATTAGATCTTGTGCTTTGTCGGGATGCGTTCTGTGTGTGTTTAGCGAAATAGTCACACAAGGAGTGTTCCTTTCTGTTGCTAATGCTTCTAATTTTTGCTTGAGAGTCATAATTTTTAATGAGTTTAGTATTTCCTACTCTAATGAATTTTCGGATTTCTTCCCTTTTTAAATGTCAGGTCATTTAGTTTTTAGTTACGGTCATTTTATACTACTGCCGATTATCATCTCCACCCGTGAAAATACTTTTTTAATTTATCCCTTCTCCCCTGTTTATTTTTGCAAATTCCGGCAAATTGCTCTTCTGCATGATGTTTCAACAAATACCATCAAGCAAATAGTTTTCTTTTCTATTTCGCCTTACATAAATTAACAATGTCTGCCACCGAATGTTCTATATACTCCAGCCACAAACGTCATGTCGGGAAAGAACTGTGGGGCTAAACCGTTGGGGCATACCCCGACCGCTTCTCTATCTCTTACCGAACAGTTCCACCATCTCTTTTAAGGTATCTACCTTTAATTGCAAATCGTGGTTTTGCTGCTCTAATTCCTCTACTCGAGATTGCAGAGGGTTTTGAATAATGGGCGGCAGATAGTGAATAAAGTCTCTAACCGCATGGTAGGTTGCTTAAGATATTTGGCTACTGTTTTAGGACTCAATTTTGCTTTTCGCGCCCAACCGCTTTGCCTGATTCGGCATTTCTTTACATAGTCCTTAAATAGTTTGCCAATGTCGAGGGGACTATTTTCGTTTGCCACAGTTCAGATTTTTTGGGGGTATTAAAAGGGGATAAAAGGAGTATGATGGTGGGGGTTAGGGGAGATGGCACTCTAAGAAATACTTTTGACTCCCCGATACTACGGATTGTCAATAATTGGTGTTCCTCCACCCTGCACTGCAAATTTTTCTTTCAAAATATCGTAAGCCACCTGCGCACCTCCTACACCAATACCTGCCAGCGCTTCAATTATTTTGTAAACTGCCAGCTTACCTGTGTAGGCTTCGTGCGAAGTGCTGTAACCATACCCCTGCCAAAGTTCAAAACCACTGAAAGGGGGCGAAGGCGGATCATTGACCAATAAGTCAAGGCCCAAAACTCCCTCAGTAAAAACACACGTGGTGCAAAGGCTTTAGACACAAGGCGCGGCAGTAAGGTGCCTAATAAAAATGGACAATATTGATGGCGGGATTGGAGACTACAAGCGGTGGCCGCTTGGCGTTGACCTATTCCCTGTGATGGCCTTGAGTTTTTTTACAAATAGGTAGGTGACTATCCATGCTATGATGGCGCAGATGGCGGCTAAGGTAAAGCTCCCCACTATGTATTGCAGAAAATTTTGGCCAATCATTTCAGGTTTCAGGTTTTCGCTGAAACTCAAACTCATGGCATTGCCTCCCATCCATATACGACCGGTTTGATAGCTGCCAAAAACGATGAAGGGAATCATGGGGGGCACACTGATGTTGGAGGCCAGGATAGAGAGGGCTTTGTTGAGATGGAACATCCATGCAAAGAAAATGACAAACCAGATTTGAAACCCCCAAAAGGGGGTGATACCGAAGAATACGCCTACGGCCATGCTCCAAGCTTTGGTGGCTGGGCTTTCGTGCGAGCGGAGGAGGTATTGCTCAAAAATATGTTCCCATCTTTTTTGTTTGAGAGAGCGGATAAAGTTGCGCGGTTTTATCCATGCAAAGGTCCAAAATACGAGTAAGGTATTGAGCACGCTGATGCGCGAAAAATCTTTAAACGGCCGGAAATGCGAAATGCGCTCATGAGCCGGTGGATAAAATACTTTGATGGGAGCAGCAAGCACTTCTATACCGTGCCAAGCAGCGCGCACTATCACTTCTATTTCAAATTCGTATTTGCGGGTAAAAAACCGGATGTCACTGAGTTGCCTAAGTGGATATAGCCGGTAGCCGGATTGAGTATCGGGTAGGCTGATACCGGTTTCTAACTCAAACCAAAAGTTAGAGAATTTGTTGCCAAAACTGCTTTTTCCCGGTACGGTACTTTGCTCCATGTTGCGCGCACCAATCACAATAGCTTTTTTATGTTGCTCGAGCATGGTGAGGAAGGTGGGCAAATCTTCTGCATAGTGTTGGCCATCGGTATCTAATGTGATGGCATAATCGTATCCATTTTGAATAGCGAATTGAAATCCTTGTCTCAAGGCCCAACCTTTGC
The DNA here is from genome assembly GCA_964597415.1 of uncultured Chitinophaga sp. Taxonomy (GTDB): domain Bacteria; phylum Bacteroidota; class Bacteroidia; order Chitinophagales; family LD1; genus Bog-950. The sequence continues at coordinate 5,657 of CAZQYO010000060.1, read as the reverse complement.
CTCGGTTTTGCGGATAGCTGTGCAGTTTTATTTGGGGGAACTGCGAGAGAATTTCGAGAGTGTTATCGGTAGAGCCATCATTAACCACTATGATGCTATCGGTGTAAGACAACACATCCTGTATGACCGCGGCAATGGTGCGGCTATTGTTATACGTAGGAAGCAATACACAACAGCGAAGTTTCTGAAACTTCAGTTGGCAGGATGGCTGCTCGCTCATTGAAAATAGCCTTTGAACTTGAACACGGTCTTATCGTTCCACTGATAGCTGGCGCTTACCTGCGTTAGATAGTCTTCTTGCTTCTCTATTCTGAGTTCCATCCACACGGTATCGTCTGTCACAGGATTTATCAAGTGCAAGAATTTGATGTAGCCTGTTTTCTTTAACTCGTATTGATGAGTGGTTAACTCATTGAGCACCTCTTGTACCATTTGAATTTGACAAACCCCCGGCACTACCGGATTGCCGGGAAAGTGACCTTCAAAAATGCGGTGAGCAGGATTCAGTTTTATGGTAGCGTGAATAAGGTTATCCTCTTGTGATGAAGCGGTGATGTGGTATAAATTTCCGATAAGCATGTATAAGTGTTAATGAATAAAAAGGGACAGAGTAACAGGAAGTAGAGTGAAATTGATTTTGCCGCCTCTTCCTACTGTTAGCTCATAAAACATTTAAATGCCCGGCACCGGTTGTCATCTTTCTTAGCGGCATAAAGTTAACGCAGAATATAATTTTACCCAATCCTTTAGCGATTACTTCACGGCAAAAAGACTGTCTTGCATTGCCTTGTTGATTTGTTTCTCAGAAAACAGCAGAACGGTGTTATCGCCAGAGGCTTCGTTCATTTCAATTCGAGTGGCAGTAAAGTCCTTTTTGTCGAGTACTATCACAATGGTGCTGATAAAGTTGTGCAGGGTCTTAGAAACCGGTGTCAACTCTACTTTAATGAGCGAGTTGGTTTCGTAATACTTAGAAATGAAGTCCTTTTCGGTAAAAAGGCTACCGTTGATAGAGCCAATGATGATGTTATTGAGCTGCTGAAATACCTTGCTGCGGTGCATGTCCATCTGGGTAGTTTTCTTATCATCTTGCATCAGCATTTTGCCGTTGTTCATCACTATCAGGCTCTTTTTCGGCTGTTGATACTCTAGTCGCACCTTACTTTCTTTCTTAAAATAAAATTTGCCTTTCGATACAGCTTTCTCCGCCAGCATACTCATGTTTTTCTCCTGTGTAAAATCACAAGCAATGCTTTCAATTTTTTGCGAAGAAGCGGTGAGTTCGCTGCGAAGTGCCGAGGCATCCTTGACCGGTGCAAAATTCTGCGATTGCGCCTTGCCAAGGAGCAGCATCAACATGCCGAGCCATAGAAAGGATATATGTTTTTTCATGATTAGCAGTATTTGAATTTAGGAACGATACGGATCTACTCCAAACATTTTATCTAAGCTCACTATCTCGAATCCCCGGCTGCGTACTTCGCGAATAAACTCAGAAAGTATGCCAATAGTACAGAGTCCCCAGTCATGAAACAATATTACATCGCCATTCTCTAAATTTTTAAGCGACCGCTTTAATAGTTTCTCACTTGATTTAGCTCCGGTATCGTAGGTGCGCACACTCCAGCCAATGCTGTAATACCCACAGCGGAGAATCACTTTAGCTACCCCGGGATTCATAACTCCATAAGGCGGGCGGAAGAATGCCGTTCGCTTTCCGCTTACTCGGAATATTTCTTCTTCACATAGTTTTAGGTCGGCAGTCATTGTGTTTCTGAGGTGCAAGGAAAACCAAAAGTCGTGATAGAAACTGTGGTTGCCGATAATATGTCCTTCGGCAAGCGCTCTCATTACAATATCTTCGTTGCCCGAAATGTTTTTGCCTATAAGAAAAAAAGCTGCGGGAACATTTTCTGCTTTTAGAATATCGAGTACCGCAGGGGTAAAGTCTCGTATGGGGCCATCATCAAAGGTAATGGCAATTTGCTTTTTGTGGGACTTTCCTTTGCACAGCGACACCATAAAATAGTTGAGTTGCATAAAATAAACTCCCCAAAAAACAGTGAGCAAATAGGAAGCAAACCAAATCAAGTAACTGTACAGAGGTAAATCATATTTCCAATCGGCATACAGCAGAAGAATCAATGTAGCCCCAAACAAGATGCGGATATGCAGGTGCTTATACATTTGCAAACAGCATCAGTGAATGATTTGCTTTAAGAGAGTTGTAAACCAAAATATTTCGCGGCTCGCGGTTTCGGTTTTCCCTATAAAGCACCGTTGGAACCGTTTGCGTTTTCATCATTTTAGCAACCAGCCAAGTGGCAAAAGAAGAAGCGGTCATATACTCGCCACAGAGATGTTTGAACACCAAAATACTTTGTTCCCTAAAAGAATCGCGGATTAAAATATTATTCAGCCGGTCGGACTTTGCATCTCCGCAATGTCCGCTCAACACTATATCTATATCTTTTGGTGATAATCCATTATCAGAGAGAAAACGCAGTACCGTCTGTTTCAAATCATCGGCATCGGCAGGAGCCATAAAAATTTTACAGGCTTTAATAGCCCCATAGGTATTGTCGTTTTTCTGCTTTGCTAACACAAAGAAGGCCGCTCCTTCACCGGCTATGGTTCCTCGTTCACTCTCGCTAAAAAGTTTCAAGTTGCTGCACGGCTCTTCGCGCAACATATCCATGCGTATCATAGAACGATAACTGTGATCGCTCACCTCATCATAGGCTCCCACCAGAATATTATCATACCCTTCTTTGCCTAATAGAATAGCATCGGTGAGTACACTTTCAAATGAAAAACCACGATGAGCAAAGGTATTATTGTGCGCATGACAGCCCACCATCAATGCAATGTTGGAGCTGACGGTATTGTGTGTGCTCTGAATAAAAGAAGTTGGGCTTACAATAGTTTCTCCCGAATCAATTACACTGTTCAAAAATTTCTGGGAAATATCCATGAGTCCGTATCCG
>CAZQYO010000060.1:0-2660 GCA_964597415.1 uncultured Chitinophaga sp. | reverse complement strand
AGCATCTTTCAATGCGAGGATCCCCGCAGTAACTCCAAATTTGATGATGCGACCCATTCTGCGCATAGAGCCGGCATCGAAAAATTTAGAGTAATCTACATCTATGCAATAAATCTTATTGCTGTGATATTCCTTCACCTCGGGAAGAAATGCCGAAGTATCGGAAGTAGGTTGAGGAGAAAGGCAAACTGTTCCGTTTATATACAGCATGATCAGTTTACTTTTGAAAAGATAAGCGATGAACAATTGCCGCCAAAACCAAAGGAGTTAGACATTACATGATTGATTTCCACCCCCGTCATTAATTCTGTAACAGGTTTAAAAGGCACTTCCTTCATTTGTGCGGTCCAACGCAAATGAGGTGGTATCATTTGGTGTTCCATTGCCAGTAAGGAGTAAACGGCTTCTACTCCACCACAAGCCCCTAAGGTATGTCCGGTAAAGGTTTTGGTAGAACTGAACTTAGGAGGGGCAATCCCGAATATTCTTTCGATAGCTATACTTTCCGATAGATCATTGTTGTTGGTCCCCGTTCCATGTACGTTGATGTAGTCAATATCCTCATGCCGCAAACCCGTCATCGCCAAAGCTCCCGTCATGGCTAAGTAGTTCCCCTTTCCTTCGGGCGATGAAGCCGTTTGGTGAAAAGCATCGTTGGCATTGGCATAACCACTAAGAGTTGCCATCGCTTTTTTAGAAAGAGTTTTAGCCACCCTTTCTGAAACAAGTACAATATATCCGGCTCCTTCACCTAAATTTAATCCTTTTCGGGTTTCATTATAAGGGGTGCAGGGGTTATTATCCAAAATCATCAAAGAGTTAAAGCCGTTGAGTGTAAAGCGCGACAGTGCATCGGTACCTCCGGCAAGAGCAATGTCTAACAGGTTGTTTTTGATTAGCCGCGCCCCTAACATAATGGAGTTAGCTGAAGAGGAACAGGCGGTGCTGATGGTAGTCACAAAGTCCTTAATCCCCAACTTTGCCGCCACAATATCTGTAATGGCTCCTGTGTCATGTTGCTCTACCTCACTTAAATCTGCCTTAGTATGATCCTCGTGAAAGGCCTTGAAAATATTTTCAGTGATATCCATGCCCCCAACTGTATTGGCAGAGAGAAAACCGGTGCGCCATTTACTGAGTTCCGGAATCTGTGCATCATCGAGAGCTTCGCGGGCGGCTATCATGCTAAATAGGCCGGTACGCGATACTGTACCCTCCAGACCGGCCATCGCAGCCAGTTCGGCATTGCTGAATTTGATCTCCCCGGCAGGCAGTTTAGTCGCATAGTTAGTGCGCAGAATAGTGATATGAGAAATGCCGGAACGACCTTCGTAAAACGATTGAAGATTTTCTGCTGTATTATTCCCAATGGCTGTTATCACTCCTTTCCCTGCCACAAACACCTGCATAGCCGAGAAATTTATTTGGTGCGATGTGCTGAAATATATTCTGCAAAGGTTCTTACAGAATGAAAGATAGACGGGCCTTCTGAAGGGTCGGCCAGTTTGATACCGTATTGCTGTTGCAGGAGTACAATCAACTCCAGTGCATCAATAGAGTCAAGTCCTAAGCCTTCTACAAATAAAGGCTGGTCGTCTCCAATATCTTCGGGCTTCACATGTTGAAGATTCAGTTGTTCTACAATTTGCTTTTTAAGAGCAGCAATTAATTCTTCCATAGTTCTGTGTAAATTTTGGAGATGTTGTTTGAATCGTGTTTTGGGTTACTATTACTTTCGTTTATCTCTGCTAAGTAAAAAAATGCTTCTGCTTTATCCTCATAAAAATCGGCCCAGCCCGAAATACATGCCTTTACTTTGCCGGAGTCGAACAAGGTATTGATATACGCTGTTTGAAAAGATGCGTCAAATATATCAAAAACGAAACATGCTGATTCTCCTTTTACCAGGTTTCGGATGGCAATTTCACCTATCAGGATATTGGGCAATGTATATACAAACAATGCCGGACTAGGGATATTAGCTACCGTTTCCTCAAAACGAAGGTCTGTATCTAAGCTCGAATTGGCACAAGAGAAAATAATCCCTATTTCCTCGGGGCGGTATTTTTCGCTCCAAGCCTTTTCGCGCAACAACACTTCAGCCGCCAGAAAGCCGGTTCTGCAAAGGTGATCCATCTTGTAAAACTTCGGATAATTTAGCTGCAGCTCTTCATAAGCGTGCAACAAAAAATCAGGAGTGCTAACTCCTGATTTTTCGCATAACACTAAACCATCTGAAATAATCTGGTTATTCCGTAGAGCTACATAAGAAGTAATGGAAGGAAATTTAGTCATCTACCCACCTGCCTTACTCTCTTCTAAATCTCTCATTTTCTTCTCTACATTAATCAGTCGAACCATTCGGCTGAGACTGGTGCGGTGATCTTTTACAAATGGATTTTCTTTATCCCACACATAGCCGGCCAATACCGAACACATTTGACGGATTACCTCCATATTTCGTTCTTCATTAAAAAACATTTTTTGTAAGGTGCCATCGTACCAAGCCATCACGTAGGTGCGAAAAACATCTATCCCTTCCAGCATAGGGGTGGTATATTCTTTTTGCCAGTTCACCTTTTCCCCTTTTAGGTGACGCACTACTGTATGAGCCGCTAATGGTGAAGATGTAACGGCCAGCGTAAGTCCCGAAGAGCCAA
>CAZQYO010000059.1:8351-11868 GCA_964597415.1 uncultured Chitinophaga sp. | reverse complement strand
TGTAGCCTATAGGCAGTTGATTCCCGGAAGTATCTAACAATCCCAATTGCGCAGAAGCAAAGGAGGCGAAACTGTCGGCTTCGACCTGACTCCAGAAAGCGGTATGTAAAGCGGTAATGGAGCCGGCACTTTCACCTCCTATAAATAACCAAGCGGTATCAATACCATAGTTAGTCGCATTGGCATAAACGTAGCGCAAAGCGGCACGGGCATCTTGCACTGCTCGGTAAGTAGCTGTCATCAACTTATATTTTTCTCCTTGACACAGCACACATACGCCCAACAAGTCGGTGGCAGTGCAGTTCCACCCTAAGCGGTATTCCATAGTAGCGACCACAAAACCTCTGCGCGCGTATTCCATGCACTGGTAGTGCATGTCACTTTTTCTCCCGCTCAGAAAAGCCCCTCCGTGAATCAATAAAATAAAAGGGCGCTGATTCAGAGAGTCATCTTGCTGACGAGGGGCAAAGAAATCCATCTTCAAGGTATCAGCAACAGTACTAGGCCAGCGTTGTGCCACCGCATACGTCACATCGGGCGTAAACTCAATTTGTGTACTGTCGAAATAGTAGCCTTCACTGAAACGGTGTTCGATACAGTAATCGCCCTGCGCAAAAGTACGCATCACACTAAGTAAAAAGAATAATGTTATCCAAGGTATTCTCATCTCTATTCTCAGCATTAAAAATAAAAGAAATGGCGGGGGCTAATTGTTCCACCCATATAGAACTTCTTGCTTTTTCAAAACACACTACCGCCCTACCGATTGATGTGAAACTCAAATATCACATCCCGATTCTGTAAAGTGCAGCCAGATTTGCACACACTTTAAAAAAGCTCTTCACTGATGTCTGCCACGTTTTCCAGCATACTGTCCGAGAGTGATTCGTCCAATTGCTGCTTAAAAAGTTCGCAACATACATAGGTATAATGAAATCCGCTTTCGTTGAGTTCGATAGAAGCCGGCTCACCGTGCTCAGGACATTTCATCCCTTCCAACTCTGCTTTTATTTTTGAGAATTCAAGCATGATGTTATGGATTTGGTTATTGCTAAGTTACAGTTTTAGAGCCAAGGACAGCGAAAAGGGCTGAACAGTTCTGCACAAGTGCAAAAAGAGAGCAAGTCATATACCCGAGGAAAGCATGGATCCTTGAAGGTTAGCAGCACAAGAGAGCGGCTATTTAATCAGGCTTTCACCCGTCATTTCAGCAGGTTGTGCAATACCCATTAGTTGAAGGATAGTGGGAGCAATATCTGCCAACTTCCCATTCTTTAAAGCAGGTCTGTAGTCTTTATCTACCAAAAATAGAGGTACCGGATTTTTGGTGTGTGCCGTATTGGGAGTGCCGTCTTCATTCACTAAATAATCTGCATTGCCATGGTCCGCTGTTATTAAGAAGGAGTAGCCATTTTCAATTCCGGTTTCTACCACCCGCTGCACACATTTGTCCACCGTTTCGCAGGCTTTTATAGCGGCACTCATCACTCCGGTATGGCCCACCATATCGGCATTGGCGTAATTCAGACAAACAAAATCAGGCCGGTGGTTTTGCAGTTCGGCTACTAATCGGTCTGTCACTTCGTAAGCACTCATTTCCGGTTGCAAATCGTATGTAGCAACTTTAGGAGAGGGAACCATTATCCGCTTCTCCTTCTTAAATTCCTTTTCCCGGCCCCCACTGAAAAAGAAAGTAACGTGCGGATACTTCTCGGTCTCTGCGATGCGTACCTGTTTTAGCCCGTTGGCCTCTATCACCTCACCAAGCGTATTGGGTACTTTATCATTATCAAAAATTACCTTCACATTTTTAAAGGTATCGTCATAGTTAGTCATGGTAACGTAATATAACGGCAGCGTGTTCATACCTAAATCCGGCATATCTTGTTGAGTAAGCACCGTAGTTATTTCGCGGCAGCGGTCTGTGCGAAAGTTGAAACAGATAACCGCATCGCCTTCTGCAATAGTAGTAAGCGGAGTTCCGTCATCCTTCACTTTTACAATGGGTTTTATAAACTCATCCGTAACGCCTTCGGCATAACTTTCCTCCACAGACTCTTCTATGGATTTGCTTGGTTTCCCTATTCCTTTAGTAAGTAAGTCATACGCCAACCGGATGCGTTCCCAACGTTTATCGCGATCCATCGCATAGTAGCGCCCACAGATGCTGGCAATTCTTCCGCTTGATGTTTTCAGATACTCTTCCAACTCCTTTATAAAACCCAAACCGCTTTTGGGGTCGCAATCTCGTCCGTCTGTGAAGGCGTGTATGAACACCCGCTCTGTACCTAATCCAAAATCACGGGCATCATCGCAAAGTGCTTTCACGTGATTAATGTGTGAGTGAACCCCTCCGTTTGACACCAATCCCATCAAGTGCAGTGCTTTATTGTTTTCCTTGCAATACGCAAAGGTGTCGTTCAAGACCTTATTTCGTTTCAACTCCCCGCTTTCTATCGCTACGTTTACCCGGAGCAATTCCTGATATACAATTCTTCCGGCACCAATATTCAAGTGACCTACTTCCGAGTTTCCCATCTGCCCGTTAGGAAGCCCCACATACTCGCTATGAGTAATAAGCTCTGAATTTGGGTAATCGTGATATAAACTATCTACAAACGGAGTTTTAGCTTGTGCAATAGCACTGGACGCAGCGTTGGAGCCTTTGCCCCAGCCGTCCATAATGATGAGGATAACTTTCTTGTGCATGGGGCACAAAGTTATTCGAGTTTCTTACTTTTACTGATGACAGTTTTCATCGGTTGTTGGCACGGTATTCGCGCCTTTCGCACAAACAAATAAGCAAATGGGAAAGAACATATTGAAGTCCCTTACAGCGATAGCGGCTTCGTGGTTTATCTTCGCCAATCCGCTACAAGCACAGAGTTTTGATAACATTGCCAATGCCATTAAGAGTGGCAATGCCTCGGCTCTATCAGCCAGTTTTGTAGGGAATGTAGAAATTACCATCAAAGATGCAGAAGCCAGCTATAGCAAGGCACAGGCCGAGATGGTGCTCAAGAATTTCTTTAGCTCGCACCAACCCAAATCATTTTCGATTGCCCACGAAGGCACTTCGCCAGAAGGCTCTAAATATTTTATCGCCAACATGAATACTTCCAACGGTAATTACCGCACCTATGTATATGCTAAAGCACAGAATGGAGTGCTGATTATTCAGGAAATTAGATTTGAACAGGAATAGGTTTTAACTCCATCCTTTAGAAAAGCGAAGCCACTGCTTCGCTTTTCTTTTTTATTTCGCATCCATTATACCAACTATGAGTTACGATATTGACAAGGTTATTGAAGTCGCATTGGCAGAAGATGTAGTAGATTTTGAAGGTCGCATAGCCAGCGGAGATCATACCTCCTTAGCCTGCATTCCTGAGCCTAAAGAGGGTAGGGCACAATTGCTTTGCAAGGCGAATGGCCGATTGGCCGGGGTTAGCCTGGCCGAGCAAATATTTAAAAAAGTGGATCGAGGAGTGCGGTTTGAAATCTTACTGGAAGATGG